>MNUR01000065.1:0-42329 GCA_001871115.1 Elusimicrobia bacterium CG1_02_56_21
CCTTCTTTTCATGGCTACGATCGGGCTGATGGTACTGGTGGCGGCAGGAGACCTGTTCACGGCTTTCATCGCCCTGGAACTTCTCAGCCTGCCCGTGTACGTTCTGGCCGGGATCAGGCGCTCAAAGCCCGGCATTGAAGCGGCCTATAAATATTTCATGCTGGGGGCTTTCGGCTCCGGCGTGACTATTATGGGCATAGCCATGCTCAACGCGGTCTATCCGGCCCTTACCTTCGCCGCGCTCAAGACCGGCGCGCCGGGGCCCTTTGCTCTTGCCGGCTTCCTGCTGGTAATATCCGGTTTCGCCTTTAAGACCGCACTGGTTCCGTTCCATATGTGGGTACCCGACGCCTACGAAGGCGCTCCCACCCAGGTTTCGGCCTTCATGGCCGCCGCTGTAAAGACCGGAGGCGTTGTGGTGCTCTGGAAGCTTTTCAGCCTTTTTGACGGCGGGCCGGTACACCAGATTTTCTGGTGGCTCGCGGTAATTACGGCAGTGTCCGCCAACCTTATGGCGCTGGCGCAGAAAGGGGTCAAGAGGCTGCTGGCTTATTCAAGCGTGGCCCATGCCGGCTACCTCGCGGTGGCTTTCTTCGGGGGCCGCCAGGGCTTCGAAGCGGTGCTTTACTACCTGCCTGTCTACGCAATGGCCACTATCGGCGCTTTCTCGGTAGCCCTGCTGCTTGAAAAAGAGGAAAAAGGCCCGCTTATAGAAGACCTGGCGGGACTGGCAAAATCCCGGCCCTGGCTGGCGGCGGCAATGGCGGCTTTCATGTTCTCCCTTGCGGGCGTGCCCCCGCTGGCCGGCTTCTTCGCCAAATTCTACGCTTTTGCCGGCGCGGTGAACTCCGGCTATACGGGACTGGTAATTATAGCCATCCTCATGAGCGCTGTGTCAATTTACTACTACCTGAAGGTCACTGTGGTAATGTTCATGAAACCGGCCGCGGGGGAACTTCCCGCAAAAGCCCCCGGGCTGATAGAAGCCGTGATCTTCCTGATGGCGGCCGGAGTGATCCTGGCCGGAGTATTTTCCCGCCCTCTCCTTGCCCTTGCCGCCGAAGCCTCCCGCTGGTTCTAACAGCAGCCGGCCTACCCGCCGCCTCCGCGCAATGCCGTTCTTATGCGGTATTTCCCCGCGGCGCCATTGCGATTAATGTGATATTTGTAACATTTGATATTTATTAATTGACATAGAACAAATAATTCATTACAGTATTCTCAGATACTTAACTCCTAGGGGTAGGGGCCAATAACTTCAACGTAACAGCAACGTACTACTGAGACTTTAAAATCAGTAAGCTTCCGGCACTTGCATTTTATTCCGCAAGGCCGGCGGGGTTGTCACTCTAAAAACACGAGGAGGGGGAGATGAAAAGAACACAAAACAGGGCAAGGCCGGCAGCCGGGCGGCGCCGCTCAAGCCGCAAAAAAACTCAGGCCCTAAGCGGGCCGAGGCAATTTTTGCTGCGCACTTTCTACTATCTTAAAGCCGAGCAGCTCATAAGCACATCGAACAGGCTTCTCTGCGAGGCTCAATAAGGAGAAAGCCGGCCATGCCGCATTCGGGAACGAACAACAAAAAAGCTGTCGAAACAGACAGCGCCCATAAAGACCTTCCAAAAGGCTACGGGACAACCATGGCGGCTTTGCTGCCCAGGGATCCTGAATGGCTGTTGCTGTACTGGGAAATAAGTTCCGACACAAAGTCGAAGATACAGCGCGAGCACGGCCAGGATATCTTTGAGAAAGCCGTACAGGTTCTGCGGGTTTACCCTATTACTCCCGGTGTAGAGCAAGCGCCTCCGCATTTTGATATCCCGGCCATGCTTGAAGCAGGGAGCTGGTATATAAATGTCCGGGACGCAGGCCGCCGCTATTGCTGCGAGCCAGGGCTGGTATTGCCCTCGGGGAACTACCTCGGGATAGTAAAAAGCAATACGGTAAGCCTGCCTGCCTGCGGAGTCTCGGACCGGATGGAAGAGAAGCGGATGTCCGTATCTCCTGATTTCGAGAAATTACTCCGGCTCTCCGGAGTGGAATATATAGGAAAAGGTTCCGGAGAGGTGACAAAGTCCCTGGACCAGCGCCGGGAGATGCTGCGCTCTGTCTTTTCAAGAGCGTCGTCCTGGGGAGTCAGCGCCCTCTCCTCCCGCACGCTCGACAAGCCGCCGCCGGGAAAATTACGCCTGGCGGCGGACTGCGAGCTGGTACTCTACGGGGCCACCGAGCCGGACGCTTTCGTGACCGTGGCCGGCCGCAGGGTAAAACTGAATCCGGACGGAACTTTTTCAATGCGGTTCGCCCTGCCGGACGGGAATACCGGCCTGCCTATCCGCGCGCTTTCCAACGATGAAAAAGACTCGCGCCGGGTAGAGATAGATGTGACCAGGAGGACTTGCGATCAAGACCGCGCTGTCCGAACAAAAGGGCTGCGCCAGATAGTATGACTATCCTGCGGGAAAGGGGGGTATATGCTGCGTGAAAAGACCTTGTTTGCCCAGAAGATAATAGATTTCTATACGGACAAAGGCGTTGAATGCTCAGTAGTTGACGAGCATTTGTCGCTGCTGGTGACGCTATCTGCCGAAGGCAAGACCCATGAGTTCAGATACGGAAACAGGGCCTTCGCCAAAAACCACTGCGGGAAAAAGTTCTATATGGTGCTTGAGAAGGAATGGTCAAATCTCAAAGGGACCCCCGCCGCGGCGGCGCCCTCCGAAAAGAACCAGCTAAGGCTTAAATACCGTGCGCTGCAGGAAGGGGTGGAAGAGGCCGGCTTAAATATTTAATTCCCTAAGGCAGAAGGGCTGAACCAGTAAATTAAGGGGGACAATGAATAACGGAATAGCCACTATCGACAGAGACATAGAGAAAATCAGCGGCGATACGCAGCGCTCGCTTAAAAGTTTATTCGGGGTAAGACTTAAGCGCGCCGAAAGCCCCTATGTTACGGAGTGGGTGCCCGACGCCGATGTTGCCGAGAGCCCCGACAGTATTACCCTGCATGTCGCCCTTCCCGGCGTAAAGAAAGATGCGGTGGTGACTGAGGTAAAAGAGAATACCCTGCTGATAAGCGGGACCAGGGAAACAGGGGATGATGAGAAGCTCAACATCATACGCCAGGGGATACCGGCCGGGCGATTCTTCAGGGCTTTTCGGATAGGCGTTCAGATAAAACCCAGCGGAGTGCGCGCCGTCCTCAGGGACGGAATCCTGCAGATAACACTCCCCAAATACTCGGCTGCGAGGGCTAATAAGATATTGATTGAGTAGTGTCATCCTCCGCCCCCGCGTGGGGGGGGTAGGGTCGGGGGCGGGGGATGATTTCTTAGGAGGCCCTATGAGGGAAAAATACCTGTGGCTGGTTATAGGGATACTGACAGTGATGACGCTCGGGCAGGCCTGCTATATATACGAGCAGAGCGCGGTCGCCAAAGAGATTTCGGCGCCGCCGGTACAGCCTGCTATACATAGTAAAGCGCATTCCCTGAAGGCTTATAAATCGCAACAGGAGGAGTTTAAAAAATGGCAGGAGAAGGTCCGCGGCCGGATAAAAACGGGAACCCCTCTGCTGGATCCGGATTTTGACGTTTTCTTTGACGACAGGTTCTTTGCCGAAAGGGCGAATCCTTTCTCTGAAATAGATAATATTCGCAACAGTATGATGCAGTCGCTGCAGGGCTCCGAAAAAGCTTCCTTCGACGCCTATTGGGACAAGTGGTTTGCCAGAAGAATGCTGATGACCCAGTTCAGGACCGAGGCGGAGAGGACGGATAACGATATCACCCTGACAATACACCTTCCGGGCCTTGATCCCGGCGGCGCTAAGATCAACATAACCGGGGACCGGATAAAAATCACGTTCAGCTCAGAAGCATCCCAGGTGGGAAGCGGTTTAATAGCAAGGAATGGACCTCGGCAAAGCTATGTAAAGATCCTGCCGGTCCCCCCGGACGCAGTTCCCGGAAGCGGCAGGGTAGAAATGGAGCGGGAAAGGTTAAAGATAAGATTCGCCAGGCAGCAGGGCTCTAAATAAAACCATTCTCTTTTAGAAAACCCCGGGTGATGCCGGGGGAGCGGGGAGAAGCGTATTTTCCGAGAATGTCGTACTCGATATTCATCATCGAGCCCGGTTTTAATGTTTTCAGGGCCGTGTTCTCCCAGGTGTGGGGGATAACCGCAGCCTTAAAGGAAGTCCCCGAGATATCGTAAACGGTAAGGCTTATCCCGTCGAGCGCCACAGAGCCTTTCTCCGCCATTAAAGCTCCCGCTGCCTTTTCTACCTCCAGGACCACGCTGTTCCCGTCATTCCTGACTGACAATAGCCTGGCGGTTCCGTCCACATGCCCCGTCACAAAATGCCCGCCCAGCCTAGAGCCCACAGCCAGGGCCCGCTCCAGGTTTACCGGCGCTCCGGCTTTCAGCCTGCGCAGGGTGGTCCTCTCTGCGGTTTCAGGGCTCATCGCGAAAACGGCCAGCCCCGGCTTGAATTCGGTAACGGTGAGGCAGGCTCCGTTTACCGCCACGCTCTCGCCGCCGGCCAGTTCCCAGCCGGCAGGCAGCTGCACCTCCAGTTTGCCGGTGGAAACAGATTTGACCGGCTGTACCGATTCGATAATTCCTGTAAACATCAGAATTTAAGCTCCAGAATAAGGTCGGGGCCGGCGCGGCCAATTGAGACTATCCTCGCTTTTATCCCGAGTTCCTTCCTGGCCGCGTTAAGAGCATCGGGCCAGACCATAGAATTTTTGGACTCCGTCCCGCCTATTATAAGCGGCGAGACAAAACAGATAAACCTGTCCGCCAGCCCTGCGCTTATAAAAGAACCCACTACCCGGCCTCCCCCTTCCACAAGGATATGGCTTATCCCGAGCCCGCCCAGGGCCTTTAGAAGTTCCTTCAGAGAAACCCGGCCCTTCTCCGAAGGCAGGACCAGGATCTTAACTTCCTTGGGAAGCTTCTTCATGGCAGTGACCGAGGCCCGGCGCGTGGTTGCCACGATAACCCGCCCGCTTTCAAATATCCTTGCCCGGCGGGGAACCTGCAAAGTAGAATCCAGGGTTATAACCCACGGCTGCCGCTTAACCTTTACGCCCCTCACGTTAAGCCGAGGGTCGTCGGCGAGAATAGTTCCTATCCCGGCTAAAACCGCGTCTGCCCCGGCTCTGAGTTTATGTCCCTCAAGCCTGGCCCGGGGGGAGGAGATCCAGCGCGACCGGCCCTGCGCGTCGGCTATCTTTCCGTCCAGGCTTTGCGCTATCTTCAAGGTTACATAAGGCAGCCCGGTGCGCATGAATTTATTGAAGGCCGGGTTGAGCGCAGCGCACTCTTTTTTCATGAAGCCCGTTTTTACTTTCAGTCCGGCCCGCCTCAGTAAAGCAGCGGCTTTTCCGCCGTTAGAGGGCCCGGGGTCGGGAGCGCCGATCACTACTTCTTTTATTCCCGCCTTTATGATAGCCGCGGTGCAGGGCGGGGTTTTTCCCCAGGTAGAGCAAGGCTCCAGTGTGACATACAGGGTCGCTCCGCGAGCTGTACCGCGGCAGGCTTTAAGGGCGTTTACTTCGGCGTGGGGCCCGCCGAAACGGAGATGAGCGCCTTCTCCTACTATCCGGCCGTTCCTCACCAGGACCGCCCCGACCATCGGGTTAGGATGCGCTCCGGAGAGCCCCTTCCGCGCCAGTTCTATAGCGCGGGCCATGAAGGCGGCTTCTTTGTTTTTATTTTCCATAAAAACCCTGGTTTCAGGAATGGCGTAATTTCAGAAAGTATTCTGAATCTGCGGCCTTAGCCTATAAGTTCTTGAACAGATTAGCCATTTCTATGGCCGACCGTGCGGCTTCCGCGCCCTTGTTACCGTGCTTTACTCCGGCGCGCTCTATAGCCTGCTCAAGCGTATCGGCGGTAATTATCCCGAAGGCTACGGGGACTTTATGCTTCATTGAAACCGCGGCTATTCCTTTAGCTGTTTCCTGGGCCACGAAGTCGAAATGGGGGGTATCGCCCTTTATGACCGCGCCGAGGCAGATGATCGCGTTATAGTTGCCGCCGGCCAGTCTTTCACAAACCACGGGTATTTCATAAGCGCCCGGGGTCTTAACTACGGTAATGTCCTTTTCCGCGGCTCCGTGGCGCTTGAGAGCGTCTACCGCTCCCTCCAGCAGCCTGGAGGTCAGGAAGTCGTTGAACCTTGAAACAACCACGGCGAACTTCAGTTTCTCGGCGTTAAACCCGCCCTCTATTGTTTTCATATTAGTCTCCTGTTTCGTTTATAATAAATCCGCCCGCTGCCCCCTTACCGGCTTCCCGGCAGCAGATGGCCCATCTTATCCTTTTTTGTCTTCAAATACCGGGCATTATGGTGGTTGGGAGTAATGAGCAAAGGTACCCTCTCCTTTATTTCCAGTCCGTATCCGCCCAGGCCTACTACTTTGCGGGGATTGTTGGTTATCAGGCGCAGGCGGCGCAGCCCGAGGTCGCAAAGTATCTGCGCGCCTATCCCATAGTCACGAAGGTCCGCAGCAAAGCCCAGGGCCTCATTGGCTGTTACCGTATCGTACCCCTTATCCTGAAGGCTATAGGCCTTGATTTTATTGGCAAGCCCTATGCCGCGCCCTTCCTGGCGCATATAAAGTATGGCCCCGGCGCCTTCCTTGGCTATCATCTTCATTGCCGCCTGCAGCTGCGGGCCGCAATCGCAGCGCCGCGAGCCGAAAACGTCCCCGGTAAGGCATTCGGAATGAACGCGCACCAGGGCCGGGTCTGTGATATTCCCTAAAGTAAGCGCTACGTGCTCTATTGCGGTAAGGCGCTCCCTGTACACGGTAACGGAAAAAGTTCCGAACTCGGTAGGCAAAGTTGAAACCGCCACCTTCTCTACCAGGCTCTCTTTGCGGCGGCGGTAGGCTATAAGATCGGCTATGGTTCCCAGTTTTAAACCGTGGCGCGCGGCAAAGCGCGTTAATTCCGCCATGCGGGACATCGTTCCATTGGGGTTCATGATCTCGCAAATAACTCCGGCGCCGTTAAGCCCCGCCAGCCTGACCAGGTCAGTACAGGCCTCGGTATGCCCTGCTCTGGCCAGAACCCCGCCCGGCCGGGCTTTGAGGGGGAAGATATGCCCCGGGCGCGTAAGGTCTGCCGGGGAGGAAGCCGGGTCAGAGAGAACATTAAGAGTCCGGGCCCTGTCCGCCGCGGAAATGCCGGTGCTCACACCCTTTGAGGCGTCCACCGAAATAAGCCAGTTGGTTTTATAAGGATCGGTATTTTCTCTCTCCATCTGAAAAAGATTGAGCGCGCAGGCCCTGTCCGCTTCCAATGGCGCGCAGATAAGCCCGCGCCCGTATTTCGCCATAAAGTTTATCTTCGCCGGCGTCGCAAAACTGCCCGCCATTACCAGGTCGCCCTCGTTCTCACGGGCTTCGTCGTCGGTGAGCACTACCATGCGGCCCTGCATTATATCCTTGACCAGATCTTCTACCGGAGAGAATTTTTTTTTATTTTTCATTTTTTCCTGCGGCGAATAAAAAAGCCCTGATTTTTCAATTCAGGGCCTGCGGTTGAGCAGCGCTCAAGCGATAAATTGCGATGAGTAATACAAACCTGACAGCCTGGATTACAATTACCGGTTATTTATAGCTCGCAACTGTCCCGTTCTTCTTTCATCCGGACTTTACCGTCGGCCCCGGAATTTAACCGGGTCTGCTCTCACAACGCATGGTCGTGTCGGCTTGCGGGCTTCCTTTTAAGGTTACCGCCGGTGGGGAGTCGCACCCCGCCCTGAAGAACTACAATAGTATTATACAAATTAGTCGAAGCCTGGAGCTGCATTTATTTAGAAACAATCGGCGACCCCTTTTGAACCTGCCAGGGCCCATTGCCCCACGGCAGTACCCGTGGAAACACAAAGATCTTTGATACTTGAGTTAAGCAGCACTGCCCCGACTACCGGGGGGGAAGCCGCCTGCATCTCTGCAGTGGTCATCGCCCGCGGCAGCCAGAAACCCTCCGCTGTGAAAGTAGATCTATTAAGCCCCGAGCCGAATTGCGCGCTGCCGTTCACGTCCAGCCTGGCCTGGGGCGAAGAGGTTCCTACGCCGACCTTGCCGTCATTGCGGACCACGAGCGTGGACCCGATAACCTCCAGGGCGCTCTGGGTTCCTGTAAGGCCGGCCCCGGTTACGGTAAGGGAAGACCTGAAAATCCCCAGGCCGTTCACATCCAGCTTAGCCTGGGGGGATCCTGTGCCGATTCCTGTATAAAGGCTCTGCGTGCTAACGTAAAGCACCGCTCCGGAGCGGTCCGCGCCCACCAGGAAACTGGAGGCAACGTGCATTCTTTCCTTTGGAGTACCGGTGCTTATACCTACGGACCCCGAACCGGTGGAGACAAACAGAACCGCGGTCGAGCCGGCCGCGCTTACAGCCATATTAGTCAGAACATGGAAGCGCTCTGCAGGGTTAAAGGTTCCGGCGCTGCCGACTATAAATTTCCCGTCCAGCCTCGCCCTGAAAGTCTCTATCCCGTCGGAAAACGAGGTCCCGCCGGCACGGTATACGAGATCCCTTTCCAAAGAGTCCATGCCGAGGACGCCCCCGAGAAAAGAGGTTCCGTCATACCACTTTATATACGCGTCACCGCTGAAATTAGGATAAAGCTCAAGAACAACATCTTCGTCGGCTTTCTGGTCCAGCCGGGTGGCCCCGCGCACGTGCAGAGCCGCCAGCGGATCAAACGGCGCGTTCAACTGGTCCGTACCTACGGACAGCCGGGAAGCCGCGTATATCGTGGTAGAAAAAACAACTCCGTCATGAATCTGCCCGGATAGCGCCGTGATAGTGGCGACCACTATTTGCCCCGGAAGATTTCCGGCGGAAATATTTGTTATACCGGCGCCGTTACCATAAAATCCGCCCTGCGCCGTTATGGAGGATACCGCGCTTATCCCTCCGCCTACGGTAAGCGCGTGGGTCTGGGTGGTTGTGCTTATAGATACCCTGCCGGCGGCCGTGCTTATAAAAAGTATAGGGCTGACAGAAGCGGTACTTACCAGCATATTCGAAGCTATATGGAAGCTCTGGGTCGGGTTATTTGTCCCTATACCGAATTTCCAGATTCCGGCTGAATCGGCTTTTATGCGGAAAACTTCCTGCCCGCCGGTTCCGGGGCTGGTCCCACCGGCGCGGTAGACAAGGTCCCTGCTGGCCAAGTTAGGGATAAAACCCAGCACACCCTGCTGTACCGGGGGGGCGCCCCCGAGAGAAGCATCGCTCCAGAGTATATAGTTATAACCGCTGTTAGAATTCAGGTCCAGGTGGGCGTCTCCGCCGCTATTTGAAACAAGAAGCTGCTTATTAACTTCGAGAGGAGCTGCCGGGTTTGAGAGCCCGACTCCGATATACCCTGATGTTGTCACCGCCAGGCTGTATGCGTTTACCGCGGCGGCGCTGGCTACAGTCAGCGCGTATTGTTGAGTTCCGTAGGACGCTATAGTGAGGCTTGAACCCGAAACGACCATGTTTCCGGTCATCGTGTCTCCGGCCTTAAGGACGCGCGAAGCGTCAGTCCCCGACACATTGGTAAGCAGTGAGCCATTGCCTACAAAATACGGCGCGTCCACTATACCGGCCCTGACCTTGATTCCGCTCGAAGTGTCTACGCTGTATCCTGTACCTACATCCCAGGACCAGAAAGTTCCGGTCGCCGCAGTCACGTTATAGAAAGTTCCCACTCCGGACGGAGAGTTAACCGAGGGTCCATACAGACCGCCCTGCGCCGTTATGCTTGAAGTAACGATCATGCCGCCGCCAACCGTAAGCCGCGCCAGGTAGGACGGAGTTCCTACGGCAGTATTGCCGTTGAGAACAGAGAAAGTGGCGCCTGCTACGGAGAAAGCCGAGCCTTTAACGGTAAGGGAAGACCCGGACAAAGTAAGCTGGCCGGTCATTGTGTCTCCGGCTTTCATCACTTTTGTGGTGTCGAGGGAAACCACATTTATAAGGCCGCTGCCATCGCCGTAGTACTTCGCGGTGCCGGATAGATAAACATGGGTACTGACCATTATCCCGCCGTAAACGGAAGCCGGGGCGGAGGAAATTTCCACATTGTCACTCATCTTAAATTTAGGCGCAAGAACGCCGGCCTGAGAAGTCACGGTAAGGCTTGAGCCGGCCAGGGTCAACTGACCCGTCATCGTGTCCCCGGTCTCACTGACTATGCCGGTAAGCGTTGTTCCGTCCCCGTAGAAAGAGCCGCCGTAAACCTGGCCCATACCATTGACCAGAAAAAGCTGGGAGGTCCCGGTGGAAACCAGCAGCAAGTCTCCGGCGTCTCCGGCAGCGGAGGAAATATGCAGCCGCGCGAGCGGCGAAGTAAGATCCTCTCCTATTCCGATATTACCCGGGTTTATTGAATAGACATTAGGCCCGGAGACATCCCACATAGTAATAGCGGCCGCTTTTAGCTGTATCGAGCCGTCCGGGAATTTAAAGCCGCCGGTGGAGCTTTCTACTATACCCGCTACGGCCAGTTTCTGGCCGGGTGAGATGCTGCCTACCGAAATTCCGCCCTGCACGAACAGATTTGTGGAAATTGTTATCGCGCCATTGGTAGTCTGCGGGAGGGCCCCTATTATGTCCGCGGAGAAAAGCGAAGTAGCGGCCGAGGCGGTAGAAGCGTAAAGAGAATTAAAAGCGTAGGGGGAAGCCTGCATCCGGATACGCGGCGTCATTGCCTCATAAGTTCCCGAACAGTCTCCATCGCTGTCCACCTGTATCTCCAGCCACAGGCTCTGGTTATTCAGGAATACCGAATCCGGTATGCCTCCGCTGGCAGAACCTATTTCAACGTCGTAACGCCCCTTGTTGACCGCTACATTGCAGCGGCTCTCAGTAAAGAGAGCGGAACTGCCGGTGGCTGCGCCGTGGATAACGAATTTTATATCCTGGGGAGTTTCTACCGGAAAATTTGTCAGCTTGCTGAGCAGGAAGCCCTGATAGTTTATTGACTGGGCTATAGCGGCGTTTGCGGGCGTAAGCGCGGAAAGGAGGGGAACAAGAGCCAGCAGCAATACCGTCCGCGGAAAGCGGGATACTGAAAAGCGGGAAAGTTTTTTATTGACTGAATTCATAGCTCCTCCGTCTCACTGGCCAAAGCGCCGCTAATACCTACCTTATGACCGCTATTGTGCCGTTATAAACCGTGCCGTCAGCCTCTATCTGATATATATAAACCCCTCCGGGAACAATTTGCCCGCCCGACTTCGCGTCCCAGAGCAGGGAGTTCCCTACCGGTCCCGGCTTCATAGAGGCCACCAGCGCGCCGCGCAGGTCGTAGATCTTGCCCTTTACGTTCTTCTCCTGAGGGTTGTCGAAAACAAAGACCATAGTATCATTTTTACCGTCGCCATTTGGGGTGATAAGCCGGTTAGTAAGTCCGGCTTTGTCCGCGGAAAAACCGCCGCTCCGCTCGGTGGTCCGCAGCTGATAGCGGCCCAGCAGGGTAGTGTCGAGCTTGACGCTGCGCTCAGCCGTGTTAACTATCCCGTACATCTGCAGCCAGCGGGCGCCGTTATTAAAATACATGCTGAGAGTTTTTGTATCCGTAGCCCCGGAAGGGATTATAGCTCCCCCGGATTTGGCGTAGAAAAGTTTAAGGGTTCCTTTACTCGACAGCTTGAAGCTGGGATCAGCCTGCAGTCCGCCGCGGAAAGCGGCGAATTCCACGGACTTCATAACCCTGCCGCCCAGGTCCTCCTCGTGCGTTGAAATCTCTATATTGTAAACGTCCATCGGGTCGGAAGAGCTTGAGAAGAAAGCTCCTACCCCCGCTTGCGGAACCTCGAAAATGCTCTGGTTATCCGGGGCCAGGAAATAAATTCCGCCGCCTTCGCTGGCGCGGGCGTAGGAGGGAATAGATAAACCGGCCTGGTTTACCGCCCGCGCGTGATAATAATAATAATCGCCGGCCCCTATAATGTCGGTCCAGGTCAGGGTATCTGATGAGACAGAGCCGATATGCGACCACTCCGCGTCGGCGGGCGCGGTAGCGCGGTAAACCATGTACTCTTTTATTTCATAGGGATACTCGGGGGAGAACCGGTTGCTGAACGGTATGCGGTTCTGGTAACCGGCCGGAGGGATCCAGGTCAGGGTCACGGAATTCCCAGAGCGGCTCAGCTGAAAATTCATCGGGGCGAGAGGCATAAGGGCGAAGGAGGCCACGGGGTTAGAGAGTTCGGAGAGCAGCTTATGCCCGTTCATAGTTTCCAGAGCGAAATAATAAGTGGTACCGGCGCTGAAGCCTTCTACTATCTTGCTCTCAGCCGCTCCGGACCCAAGCGGGATCCAGGTCTGGGCGTAGTCGGAAGCGCTGTAGAAACCCTCTTCGGTGCTGATATACCCGGACGTGGTGTAACGGAGTATATAATTTGCCGCGGGCCCGGCCTCGCGGCTGATATCCGAAGAAGGGGCCGTCCATGTGATCCGCACTCCGTAGCTTGAGACTATTACTGCCGCCAGGTCGGATACTGTCGCGGGGATAGGGCTGAAGGATAGTTTTCCGCTGCGCTGCGAATAGTTTGCCGCCTGCTGCGTTGAAATGGCCAGCTCCTGGATATTGGCGTTCTGCTCATAGTTAGCGGAAACCATAGTCCCGGAGCCGGATCCGCAGATCCCGCTTACATCCGAAAAGTTGGCGGAAGTCATCCGCCCGGCATAAAGAGGGGGGGCGGCCGAACAGACGGCCCCCAGGAAAAATAATGCATAAATCTTCGATCTGGCTTTCACGCTTAAATTATATAAGCTGCGTGCGACCAAAATATTACAAAGAGATTTCGGGACATAAGGCAGAAATCCATAAGTCCGCAACAAAACAGTCACAATTGAAAAGTAAACTTATCGTAGTATGAAGGCAGCAAAACTTACCATCAACATCCTGACAGCTCTGGTGCTGTGTCCAGTGGCGGCTTATTGCGGCGCGTCGGCGCTCGGGCAATCTCTGGCTATGAACCGCCTTATTACCCCCAACGGGGACGGCCGGAACGACACCTTTATCTTCCGCTGTCACAACCCGCGCGATTCTGCAGTAGACGCGAAGATCTATGATCTCTCAGGCAGGGAAGTAGCGACAATGCGCATTAAGAGCATAGGGACATCGGATTTTTTCTACAACTACGAATGGAACCCCAATTCCGGAGGCCGGAAAGAAGGGGGAGTGTATGTCTACCAGATAAGGGTAGAAACAAAAGTATATAAAGGAACCATAGTAGTAATAAGGTAAAGGACCTTCTTTTTAAGGATTTAATGCGGCCCGGACAAAAACAGCTTATGACCTTCTTTGAGAAAGAAAAAACAGCGGCCTTAGCCCTGGCGGTTCTGATCGCCTTAGGGCCTCTTCCTGCCTTCGCGGCCTTTGAGGACCTGGGTTTCGGGGCGAGGGTCCCGGGGATGGGCGACGCTTTCACCGGAGTAGCCGACGACATCTCTTCTGTCTATTACAACCCGGCCGGGCTGTCAAACCTGGAGCGCCCGAAGATGATGGCCTCTCATGCCCTCTTTTACTCCGGCCTCAGCGACGGATCAAACCTGGGCCTGAGCGCAGCCGCGCTGGCGGTTCCGCTGTCCAACGGCCGCAACGGGACGCTCGGCACGGCCTGGCAGCAGTTCTCCCTTTCAGGCGTCTATTTTGAAAAGACCGGGCAGGTTTCCTGGGGTTACAGATTTGAAAAAGGAACTAAATACGAGAAGTTCTCCGTAGGCGGAACCCTTAAATATCTCAGCCACGGTTTCACCCGGCTGGACGAAACCTACAATGCCGTAGAGAACACCATGCTGCAGCTAGGGAACACTGACCCGGTCCTTGCCGGAGTCAATACTAAATCGGCTATAGACGCGGACCTGGGAGCGCTCTACAGACTTAACCGCCGCTGGACTCTGGGCGCCGCCGTAATGAACGCGATGCAGTCCGACGTAGCTTTCAGCAGTTCCGACAAAGACAAGATACCGATGAAGACCAGGCTGGGGGCCTCCTATAAAAGCCTCTGGCTCATCCTGGCTGCTGACGCCCGGCTGCAGAGAGGCCCGGACGGGAACCTGGATAAAGAATTTATCTTCGCGGCGGAAAAAACCTTCCCCAGCCTCGACAAGGGCGATATAGGCGTAAGGGGCTCGCTGGGCGCCGGGGACAGGGAATTTAAACAGGCCACCCTCGGCCTTTCCTATAAGATACAGAAGATCCAGATAGATTACGGTTTCTCCCTGCCCATAGGAACCGTAAAAGAAACTTCCGGAAATCATAAACTCGCCCTCACTTACCATTTCGGAACTGCCACCCAGTCGGAGATGGCGGAGACGGAGCTCCTTGACCAGTACAAAAAACTGCGCGACGCACAGAACTTCAAAAGCCCGCGCGACACCGCCAGTCTCAACGATCCGCGCCTAGCCGGCGTTAAGGAGCAGGTGCTGAAAGAAAACTATTACGCCGCAAACAAGATCCTTCTTGAAAAGGCCAATGAACTGCTTCCGGACTCCTCCGTGGTCAACCTCACCCGGCGCCTGTCCACAGTAGCCGCTTTCTACCCTTCCCTGGCCGTAGAGGGCAGGCAGAAACAGCGCTGGGAAGAACTGCTCTCCCGCGGAACCAGGGATTTTGTGAACGGCACGGACCTGCGGGCTATGAAGTACCTTAGTTACGCCCAGAGCCTCAACCAGCAGGACTCGGCCCTCTCCGCCTTCCTTGCGCGGGCAGGCGAAATAGCGCGCATTACGCCTGACAAGGTCCCGTCGGACTTCAGCCGCGGCTGGGTTGAGTACAAGATGGCTGAATCCGACGAATTCTATGTTAAAAAAAGCTATTCAGAGGCGCTGAGAAAGCTAGAAGAGCTGCTTGAAATAGAACCTAATGCCCTGATGGCGCTTAAGAAAAGCGGCTCCTGCAACTATATGCTCGGGAACTACGCCCGCGCCGCCAGGGATTGGGATAAAGCTTCCAGGCTGGAGCCGGACCCGCTTGAAAAAACCAAACTCGGGAAAATGACGGACGAAGCCCGCGCAAAACAGGGGAAAGCTTCGGCCTGGGAACCCGGAGCCGCACTTCCCGAAGAGGCGGTTCCGGAAGAGGCTGTTTATTCCAAGCCGGCCTCCGACGCGCGGGAGATAGAGAAGATCTACCAGTCAGGCGCGGACGCCTACGCAAAAGGGGAATACGGCAAGGCCGCCGACGCCTTCCGCAAGATACTGACCATAGACCCCCAGAACTCGCAGGCTAAAAAGGCCCTGGAGAGAATAATAAGACTTTCACGGTAACAGCCGGACCCCGGCGGCCTGAACCCGAAATCTGCCGGCGGGTTTACGGCCCTGATCGGCCGCGGGCAGTACTCTATGAAACTTTTTCATAAATTCAGCGCCGCCCTGATCGCCTCTTCCCTGGCGGCGGCCATCCTGCTTTGCGGCATATTTTTCAGCTTCCACCGGCAGACTGTAACTTCGGCACAGACCGCCCGCCTTGAAACTATGGAGCAGGCGGCCAAAACCATGCTGCGGGAAGCCGAACTTGCCGCCGACCCTCTTATGGCGGTGGATTACCTGACAGGGCTCTGCTCTTCCAGGACTGAGCTTGCCTTCTGCGAACTCGATATAGGCCGCGGGCTGCGCCCGGTTAAAGTACGGGGCCGCGGCTCCTATAAACCTGCCGGGGAAACCCTGCCCCTAGAAATAAAAAGTGAAAAATTCTCCGCCCGCCTCAGCTTTTCCGCAGCCGCTCTTGAGCAGGAAAGGCGCGACGCGATGGCAGGCATCTACCGCGACCTGGCCGGGGCCTTCCTGTCCGCCATAGCTGCGGCTGCCCTGCTCGGGCTTTTGATGGCCCGCAGCCTCACGCGCCGGCTTAAGCGCCTCGCCGCCGAGGCCGCCGAGGTAGGAGAAGGCCGCTTCGGCGCAAAGACAGACGCGAGCGGTTCGGACGAAGTCGCCGAGCTCGCGGCCTCACTCAACTCTATGTCGGACCGGCTTCTGGAACTGGAGACCATGAAGAAGAATTTTACCGCCTCTGTCACCCACGAGCTCCGCTCTCCGCTGGGAGTAATAGAGACCTATGCGGCCATGCTGCTTAAAGATAGGAGCGGCTTCAGGACTCAAGACCTGGAGATCTTCCGCAGGATAAAGGAGAATGCCGGAAGGCTCGCCAATTTTGTAACGGCCATGCTGGATCTCGCCAAGATAGAGCGGGGGAAAATGGAACTCTCCCCGGCTAAGGAGGACCCCCTTGCGCTCACCCGGGACGCAGCGGATTTCCTGAGGCCTAAAGCCGAAGAAAAGAATGTCTCTCTTACCCTGGAAACCGAGGGGGAGGCGACCGCGGCGATGCTGGACAGGGAACTGCTTACCCACGCGCTGACCAACCTCATCTCTAACGCGATTAAATTTACCCCGTCCGGAGGAAAAATAACGGTCCGGGCCGCAATTGCGGGCGGCAGGTACAGGTTCGAGGCGCAAGACACAGGCCCTGGCTTAAAGCCGGGGGAAGAGGCGGCCCTTTTCGCGCCTTTCTCACAGGGCTCGGCTGCGCCGGGGCACGGCGGGACCGGACTCGGACTGGCTCTGGCTAAATCCATCACGGAACTTCACAAAGGCACGATTGGCTGCGGCCCGGCCCCCGGCGGCGGCGCCCTCTTCTGGCTGGAGATACCGCTGGGTGCGGAAATCAGCCCCGAAGAAGCGCAAAAGGCACAAAACTAATCGTTCTTCCGGGAATGCCGCGGGTATTTTATTGCGGCGGCACGCGGGCTAGGGTCCGGCGCGACTTTGGGGAAGGGGGCCCCGCCCATAATTTCCCCGGGCGGGGGGAACCGCGCAACGGTTCCCTTCTGCCCGGGAGCGCAGGGCCCTCTGCCCGCGTTCCGCTCCGGAAGCCGGGAAGGACCCGCGCTAAACCCGGAAGAACCGAACTAATTAGAGAACGGATATACTGACTGACGGTGCTTTCCGCAATAACTTTGTAACCTGGTTCATATAGAATAGTAGTGTACCTATGAAACTGATTTCAAAACTCTTTGCTTTTTTAATTATCTGTTCCGCCCTCAGCGCCAGCGCAGAAGAGCCGGCGGCCGTCTCTCCCAGCGCCCAGGCCTCGGAGATCTCCGCGCGGATGCAGGAAGACGTCTCCCGCCTGCTCGAACAGCTTGTTGGCCGGGGCCGCGCGCGCTCCTTCGTTACGGTTGAGGGGGAAATAGTTCTCAAGAGCAAAACAGAATCAGGAACTCCCCCGGAGGAAACCCTCACCCTCCCGGGTTACGCCTCCGTAAACATCCTGGAAAAAACCGGGGAATACCTCAAGCAGCAGCGTGAAGAAAGCCAGCGCACCAGCGAATTCCGGATAAAGAAGCTCTCGGTTTCCCTGGTCTTCGACAAAGGGGTGGCCGAAGAAAGGGTAAACGCTATCAAGCTCATGATCTCCGATGTCCTGCGTCTCAGCGTCCAGCGCGGCGACAGCATAATAACCGCCAGGGCGGAAATGCTGCCCTGGTGGAAAAGAGTGCTGGAATCCCCTGAAATACGGCCCGCCCTGATAGCTTCGGCTTTCGGCGCCCTGGCCCTGGGAGTGCTTCTGATCTTCGGCTATATCCTTGTCTCCAAACTTCTTAACGGATTCGTGGATTATGCCCGGCTCAACGCAGCCTCGGCCTCCGGCCCCTCCGGCGGCAGCCTGCCGATGGCGGGTCCGGGCGGAGAAGCCGGCGAGGGAGAACTGGGCGATATTATAGACGTGGAGGCCCGCGCGGCTTCGGGCGGGGCAATGCTCACCGCCGGTTCGGCCTTTGAATTTATGGAAAAACTCCCGGCCGCGGAGGCCGCGGAACTGCTTTCAGATATCCCCGAGGAAGACGCGGCCATAATTATCGCCAATCTCTCGGACCGCAAGCCTCATGTCTCGTCTAAAATACTCCTGGCTCTCTCACCCGGCAAAAAACAGGCCGTTTCAGCCCAGCTCCTGAGCCTGAAGCAGGCCGAACCCGAAAGAGTATACGAGATAGAGAACGACCTGCGCCTTAAGCTTGAAAAAAGCCTGAAAGGGGCGGAGAAGCTCGGCCGGCTGCTCTCGCTCGTTGACGAGGCTGAGCGCAGCGAAATAATGGACAATCTTACCCGCTCCAACCCGAAAGGTTCCGAGGAACTGCGCCGCAAGATGGTGACTTTCGACGACCTCTGCCGGCTCGAAGAGAAGAATCTGCGCCCGCTGGTAGTGTCGGTGCCCTATGTAGACTGGGCCGCCGCCCTTGCCGGCGCCGGGGAAACGCCCCTGGGCAATGTTACGCGCCTGATGCCGGAAGACATCCGGATAATAGTAAAAGATATGATGGCGAACCGCCCCGAAGAAGAAAAGGTAGTAGTAGCCAGGGCAAAGATAATATCTGCGGCTATCGATCTCAATTCCCGCGGCAGGATAGTCATCAAGGAGGCCGCATGAACCGGCCCTCAGACGCCCTCAACTCCGAGATGGACTATCTCTGGCGCGCGATGGGCGAAGCCCAGGACGCTTCGGCCCGCTCGGAAGCGGAAAGAGCGGACGCCAGGCTGGGCCTGCAGGCCACCGCGGAAAAAGCGCAGCGGCTTGAGCGTCAGCTTGAAGAAAGCCTGGCCAGGGAGCTCGACCTTAAGAAAGAAGCCGAAAGCCTCCGGGCCTCGGTCAAAGCTGATTCTGAAACCCTGGCCCGGGCCGCCGGCCAGGCGCGTGAAATTTCGGAACTTAAAGCGGACCTTACAAAAAAAGAAACGCGCAGCGCGCTGCTGGACGCGGACCTGGCGGCCCTGAAGGCGGAAACCTCCAGCCTTAAGGAAGCGCTGGACGCCCGGAACGCCGCTATAGAGGGTTTCAAGGAAAAGATCTCCGGCCTGATGTCGCTCCCTGAGCTGGCCAGGGCCCTTAAGGAAGACTACAAGATTTCAGGAAAGCAGAAATCAGTATACGAGCATCTGATCACGCGGGTAGAAGCGGGCAAGTCCGCGGCCGAAGCCGCGGCGGGAGAGCTGGCGGCGGCGGCAGAGCGTGAGAAAGGCTTCAGGCTATCCCTGGACGCCTCGGAAAAAGAGCTTTCGTCCCTGCGCGCTGAACTTACCCGCAAGCGCCGGGAATTTGCCGCTATGGAAACTGCCCTTACGGAGGCTTTCTCCAAAGAAAAGATTTCAGCCGCTGAAAAAGCGGAGCTCGAAGGCCGCGCAAAAGCGCTTAAAGCCGCCCTGGGTGAAAAGGAAACCGGTCTTGAAGCCGCCGTTTCAGACTGTAGGGCGCTCCGCGGAGAGCTGGACGCTTCCAAATTCGAAGCCGAGCGGCTCCGGCAGGCGGCCGATGAGCAGGCCCTTAAAACCCAGGAGCAGCGCTCAAACTTCACGGGAGCAGTGGCGCAGGTCTTTGAACTTCAGAAACGCGCAGCCGCTCTTAAAAGCGCCCTGGGCAATGCCCAGGAGCAGAACGCCGCCCTTACTGGGGAGCTGAAACAGCGCGCAACGGACCTGGAAACCGTCAACGGCCTGTTGCGGGACGCCAAAAACGGACTTGGCCAGGAAAAAGAAACCGCCCGCCGGGCCGGTTTAAAAATAAAGTCCCTGGAAGGGGAAATAGACGCTCTTAAAACCAAGATCTCCGCGTCAGCCGATTATGCGGCCCGCGTGCTTAAGGCGGTAGAGGACCGCGACCTGCAGATCGGCAAGCTGAGAACAGACCTTAAAAAGATAGAAGAGCTGGAGCTAGAGAACGAGGACCTGAAAAGGAAGAACATAAGATTTTCCGGCTTTCTCAAAAGAGAACAGACCGATTTCAACGGGCGCATGATCAGCTCTCTTGAACGGGCTACGAAGGACCTGAAGACCTTCAACCTGCGCATACCGGCGGCCGAGCGCAAAAGCCTCGAGCCCGCGATGAAGAACCTCCTGGCTTCGGTTAATTTGCTGAAAGGCTGGCAGGAGTACCTTGACCCTGAAACGCCCGAGCTGGAAGATACGGAACTGGCAGGCTTCGTTTCCGGCGAGGCAGGGAAATGGGAAAGAGCGTTCAAGCAGCGCAAGATCTCGATCTCAGCCGCCGTGCTTAATCCGCGCCTGCGCGCTCCCCTGTCACCAGAGAGGATGAAAATGCTGTTCTACCACCTTATAAAGAACGCCTATGAGCGCCTGCAGCAGGGCGGGAGCCTCCGGGTAACCCTGAAAAGTACCGAGGACGGACGCTACGCCTCGCTCCGCTTCGAAGACAGCGGCCCCGGGTTCCCCCGGGAAGCGCTCTCAAAACTTTACGCCCCGTTCAATACCACTGAAAAAGGGCACGCCGGCATAGGGCTGGCGGTAGCCAACCGTATAGCCGAAAAACACGGCGGCACGCTGGAAGTGTCCAACAAGAAAGAACGGGGCGCTATAGTGGAAGTATTCCTACCTCTGGCGGGATAAAGAAATCGAAAACCGGGGATCGGGGGGCGGGAGTCACTAAGCCGGACTCCACCTTTCTCCGATTCCTGATTCTTGATTTTAAATTCCGGATTCCCGGCTACATTTTAAAAATATATCCCAGGCCGAAGACCGTCCTGAGCTTAGAACCGAATTTTCCCAGGCGGGCGCGGAGCTTTTCTATGCGTTTATCCACGGCCCGCGGCCCGGCTTCCAGGCCGTCGCGCCAGACCTGCTCAAGCAGCACCGTACGCGCCACTACCCTGCCCTGGTTTTTGAGAAAATAAAGAAGAATATCGAATTCCAGCGCGGTAAGTTTTAGCCGCTCCCTGCCGAGCGTAGCCGTTCTGGCTTCGGGGGAGATCCTGAGGGCCCCGAAACAATACTCGGCCGGCTTTTGCGCCGGAGGAGATACTACGGCTGTCCTTGCAAGCAGATTGAGGAGCCGGGCCCGGAGCAGGCCGGCCTCAGGCGGGAAGGAAAAATATTCGTCGGCGCCGTTCTCCAGGGACAGCGCGGCCGCGGCGGGGGAATAGGGCCCGGCGCCGGTCAGCACGATCAGCAGGGCGGCAGTCTTTTTATCGCCGCGCAGTACCGAAATAAGGTCGCGGCCGCTCATATCAGGAAGAGTGGAATCGATCACCAGCAGTCCCCGGGGCGGGGATTTGAGAACAGAGGCGGCCGTGGGAAAGAACCCGAGCCTGAAACCCTTGAGCGCACTTCTTAAAAAACTCCGCGCGGAGGGATCGGAGGTAACGCAGGAAACGGCGGGCTTCATGGGAGGAGAACCGCGGCCTTTATCCGGGCCAGGAGGTCATCCGGATCGAACGGCTTTAGCACATAGCCGGCAGCGCCGAGTTTCAGCCCTTCGCTTACCATGTCCAGCTCGGAACGCACGGTAAAGAAAATTATAGGAGTCCTGGCCAGGGCCGGGACCTTGCGCATGCGGCGCGCGGCTTCAAAGCCGCTCATATCCGGCAGCCCCACGTCCAGCAGTATCATGGAGGGATTCTCTTTTTCGGCCTGCTTTATGCCCTCGGAGGCGTCAGGGGCCGTGAGCACGGAACATCCCGCCTTGGCCGCTATCCGCGCCGCGATGGCGAGATAATCAGGCTCGTCGTCCACTACCAGGACTTTAGGTCTTCTGGTCATCGGGGTTTTAAGGGGGCCAGCTCTTCCACTTTTCTCTGCAGGTAGGAAAGCTCCACGGTCTTGCTCATGAATTCCCGGCAATTGGATTCCTGCCTGAAGAGCTCGCTCATATTCTTGTCAAAGAAACTGCCGGTAATGACCAGCACCGGGATGCCGCGGGTATCGTCGTCCGTCTGCAGGTTGCGCAAAACCTCTATCCCGCCGATGTCCGGCATCATAACGTCGCACAATATAATATCGGGGCGTATAGCCCTGGCCTTCAGCAGCCCTTCCCGGCCGTTTCCGGCTATCTCGACGGTGTAGCCGAGATCGGTAAAATAATCCGAGACCATAGTGCGGAATTCAACATTATCGTCGACGATCAGCATCAGGTTCATAAGCAGCTCCGTAGGTTAATTTAACTAATCCAGGCCCGCGCCCTGTTAAGCGGCCGGGGGCGGAGGGGGAGGAACAGCCGCCCCTGCCGGCCCTGCCATGGACCTGGAGACGGTAAAGATGAACTTGCTTCCTTTGCCCTCTTCGGACTCTACCCAGATCCTGCCCTTATGCAGCTCCACCGTCATCTTGCACATGGCCAGGCCCAGGCCGAAACCCATGCTCTTGTGCTCTTCCATCTGGGCATATTTTTCGAAGATTTCTTTGCGCTTGTTCTCGGGAATGCCGGGCCCGGTGTCCTCCACGGCGAAGAAGACCTCGTCGGCGGTTTCCCAGGCGGAGAGGGTTATGCTCCCGCCGCCGGGGGTGAACTTGAGAGAATTGCCCATTAAATTGGTGATGACGCGCTCCAGCAGCCCCGGGTCCGCCGTAAGCTGCATCTTCCCGGCCGGGGCCTCCACCGAGAGCTTTATGTTCTTCGGGCCGGCCACCGGCTCGTGGTTTTCCTTGACGCGGGTGATTATAGCCGCCGGGTCCACGGTATCGAGCTGCAGCGCCATGTTTCCGCGCTCGAGCTTTGTGGTATTCAATATATCGTCTATCATTCCGCGCAGCCTGCGCGAGGAATAAAGCATGCTCTGAAGATATTTGTCCGTGGAAGGGGAGGCCGGGATCTTCTTCATCAGCAGTTCGGTATAGCCCTGCAGAGTGGAGAGCGGAGCGCGCATGTCATGCGTTATCATGTGGAAGAAATCTTCCTTAGCTTTCTCTATCTCTTTTTCGCCCGTTATATCCCGGATTATTATGACGCGGCCGGGCCGCTTCAGGGTAGCCAGCAGGAACTGGTTTGAAATTACGCGAAAGCTCTTTATCACGGTAGCCGTCTCCGTGGGGACGGGGGCGTCCACTTCTATGCGCAGGTACTTTTCTTTAAGCCCCATCATTTCCGTAAGCGCCGTGAAGAAAGCTTCGTTCTTTACCGACCGCGGCACGGAAACCTCGGGCGAGATCTTGGGGATGCCCAGGAGCCGGAGCGCGGTATTATTGGAATAGATAAGCGATCCCCGGTCGTCGACCAGGATAACTCCGTCCGAAATAGTGTCTATCAGCGCCTGGGCCTTCCCTTTTTCCTCTACTATCTGGTTAAGCTGGAAGGCGCGATAGGCCTGCAGCTCAAGCATAAGACGGTTGAGGACCCCGACCAGGACCTTGATCTCCGGCCAGCCTTCCGCGGGGATAACCTCGTCTAAGTGCTGGGTCCGCAGAAACCCTTTGACGCCGTTGACCATATTGTTTATAGGGGCGATAATGCGGTTTGAGATCAGGAAGACTACAACTATGGTTATACCGAAGATAGCTACCGCGAGCAGAGAAAAAATCAGGATAGATTTGCGCTGTTTGCCGTAAAGCTCGTCCTCGGACTGGACCGAAACGGCCGCCCAGTCCAGTTTGTCTATGGCGGCGTAAGCTCCGGAGTAGTCTTCGCCCGCGAGAGAGAACTTGGCCACGGTACCGGTGCGGCCGCCGTTCCTGAAGATCTTATTAAGGTCCTCCGGGGAATAATCCAGGCTTTTTACTTTCTGGCAGGGCAGGAGGCGCCCCTGCTTGTCGGCGATGAACACCCGGCCGCTGGTTCCGGTCTCCTGGGAGTTTATCTTGCCCAGCAGTTTGTCCATTGCAAAATGGAAAACCACTACGCGTCCGTCCACCAGCGGGTAAGCCAGCGGGAAAAACGCCTGGCCCTTCACGCACAGCACGTCGCCAGCCGTGACTATGCCCGACTCTTTCGCCCTCGTAGTGAGCGCGACGGCGTAGGAAGCCAGGGATTTTTTCTCCCTGACCTTGTCGCTCTGGAGGAAGAACTGCTCTTTGCCGTCGGCCGCGAGCAGGCTGAGCGACATGATGTCGGAATTTATGCGGGCGGCCTGCTGGATAACCCTGGCTTCATCCAGTTTCCTGGCCTGGAGGGGGTTCTCGATCTCGTAAAGGAAAGCCAGGCTGCGGTTAGTGTTAATGAACCATTCATCCACGTTTACGGCGGAAAGCCGGGAGAGGCCTTTATGAAGGTCAAAATAACTGGTGACCGAGGAATTATACTGATAAATGTTCCAGCCCACTGAAAGCAGCAGCGGCAAAACCGCTATGCCCAGCAGGATTAACAGGAACCTTGTAGTCAGCTTCATAGTAATTGCGCGCTTTGGTCAGATCTCGTGCCTTATAATATTTATCTCTATCCGCCTGTTGGCGGAACGGCCCTGAGGCGTTTCGTTTGATTTTATCGGCTTGAACTCCCCGTAGCCAACCGCTGAAAGTTTCTCCGGCGCGACTCCTTCCCGCAGAAAAAACTGGAGCACTGAAAAAGCCCGCGCCGAGGAAAGTTCCCAATTGGATTTAAAGCGCAGCGAACGCCCCAGCGGCCGGTTATCGGTATGGCCCTCTATCTGTATGGGGTTGGGCAGGTCCTTAAAAACCGCGGTAAGGCGGCGCAGATGGGTGTAGGAGGCGGGCTTAAGGATGTCGCTGCCGGGCGCGAAGAGTATGGGGTCCGAGAAATTAATACTTATTTTATTGGCCGAGATCTCCACCTGGGCTATCTGCTGTATGCCGTGTTTTGAGAAAAGGGTGCTGGCGACCTCGGTGTCCTTGCCGAAAGCCTCCTCTACCCCTTTCATGCTGAACTGGGAAGTTATATTTTTAGAACTGTAAAAGGCGAACATGATCAGGAAGAAGATCATGAGGTAGCTCATCATGTCGCCGTAGACGATAGCCCACAGCGCCCCGCGGTTGAGCTCGTTCTCCAGTTCGTCTTCGCGTTCGTAGTAGCGCATAAGGCTAAGCTTTTCCGGGGACGCCCTTACCGACGCCGTCCATCGCCTGGTAGCCGCGGAGGTGCATCTCTATCAGGTGGGGGGTCTTGCCGGACATTATGTCTATCACGCCTTCCAGGATAAGCTGAAGCACAAGCGTTTCTTCCATGGCCCTCAGGCGGATCTTGTTGGCCACCGGCACGCAGAACATATTGGAGAAGCCGATCCCGAACAGGGCCGAGGTAATAGCCACGGCCATAGAGCGGCCTATCGCGGAAGGGTCGGAAATATTGCTAAGCGTCTGGATGATGCCGAACAGCGTACCGATAAGCCCGAACATGGGGGACAGCACGCCCATGGTGCGGAATAAATTGGAATCCTCGCTGACATCCAGGCGGCGCAGGCGTATCTCTTCCTCCAGTATCCCGCGCGTCTCGCGCGACTCGGCGCTTATCATGGCCACGCTTACCGCGCGCTTGAGGAAGCCGCCGGCGAAGGCCGGGTCAGCGTTCGTAAGCGCCATGATCCCGCCCTGTTTCTGCGCGGTCTCGGCCATCCCCACCATCATGCGCACCGCAACGTCCATAGGGGGGGTCTTAGGGGCGGAGAAAATATCGCCCAGGGTCTTTATGCCCGCGGTAAAGCGCTTAAAGGAGGTATTGATGATGGTGGAGGCAAGGGTACCTCCGAGCACTATCACGATGCCGTGCGAGTTCATAATATTGTCGGCTACGCCGGTGGAAAAGGCGCCCCAGGTCACTACGGCCGCGCCCATCACAAAACCGATTATTGTCATTAAATCCATAGGAACAGTTCTCCAGTTAAGATTACTTCCGGCTGACTGTGCTTCCCGCGGCCACCGGCCAATGACCTTCCGCGGCTATCAATAATTATAGCGAAAGGCTGTTTCCAAATCTTTACGTATATATATTATAAAATTGCGCAGTCTTTTTGGTTTTTGATACCATTATCATACAGCGGGGCCGGTTGCCGGCCGGCGCCGAAGATTTTCAAACCGCGGACCAGGAGTTTACAATGGATTATTTGATCACCGAGCAGCAGACAATGATACGCGACCTCGCCAGGAAGATTGCCGACGAGAAAATAAAGCCCGTAGCGGCCCATTACGACGAAACTGAAGAGTTCGCCTGGCCGATAATGAAAATACTGGCCGAGAGCGACCTTTTCGGCGTCTACCTGCCGGAGCAGTACGGCGGGCTGGGCGGGGGCATCCTGGACATGTGCCTCGTAACCGAGGAACTCTCCCGCGCCTGCGGCGGCATAGCGCTGGGCTATGCCGGGACCGGCCTGGGAACCCTCCCCATACTCCTGCACGGGTCCGAAGAGCAGAAAAAGAAGTACCTGCCCGACATCGCCGCCGGCAAGAAGCTCGCCGCTTTCTGCATCACCGAGGCGGAAGCCGGCTCCGACGCCGGCTCCATAAAGACCACGGCCCGCAAAGAAGGCGACAAATATATCCTGAACGGCACCAAACAATGGATAACCAATGCCGGCGAGGCCGATATCTATACCGTGATAGCCAGCACCGACAAGACCAAGGGCGTCAGGGGCGCCAGCGCCTTCATAGTTGAAAAAGGAACAAAGGGCATGGAGTTCGGCAAAAAAGAGAAGAAGATGGGCATCCGCGCCTCGGCCACCCGGGAAGTGATCTTTACGGATTGCGAGGTCCCGGCCGAGAACCTGATCTCCCGCGAGGGCATGGGGTTCATTATCGCGATGAAGACCTTCGACTGCTCCCGGCCCGGGGTCGCGGCGCAGGCGGTAGGCATAGCCCAGGGCGCCCTGGACCACGCGCTGGAATACGCCAGGACCCGCGTGCAGTTTGACGTGCCCATCTCCAGCTTCCAGGCCATACAGCATATGCTGGCCGACATGGGGACCCAGGTTGAAGCGGCCCGCGCGCTCGTCTACGCGACCGCCCGCATGGTAGACTCCGGGGCCAAGTCCGTAGCCAAAGAATCCGCCATGGCGAAGCTTTTCGCCAGCGACGTAGCCATGAAAGTCACCACCGATGCCGTGCAGATCTTCGGCGGCTACGGCTACATGCGCGACTACCCCGTGGAGAAATACATGCGCGACGCCAAGATCACCCAGATCTACGAAGGCACCAGCCAGATCCAGCGCAACGTCATAGCCGCCAACATGATTAAAGAGAGCATCAAAAAATGATCAAACAGCGGAGGGGTGGCCGGGGCGCTCCCCCTCGCACCCTTTGCGGAAGGGGGGGCCCCGCCCTAATTTTCCCGGGCGGGGGGGAAACCACGCAAGGGTTTCCATCTTCCAGGGTGCGCGGGGGAGTGACCCGGACAGCCCGGACCCCGGAAAAGACATATCAACTATGAATATAATCGTCTGCATCAAACAGGTTCCCAATACCACCGACGTCAGGATAGACCCGGTAACCAACACCCTTATCCGCGACGGAGTGGAGAGCGTCATAAACCCTTTCGACGCCTACGCAATCGAGGAGGCCGTACGCCTTAAAGAGCGCTGCGGCGGCAAAGTAACAGTGCTCACCATGGGACCGCCCCAGGCCGAGAACGCCCTGCGCGAGGCTATTTCTCTCGGCTGCGACGAAGCCGTACTCGTAAGCGACCGGAAATTCGCCGGCTCCGATACCTGGGCCACCAGCTATACCCTGGCGGCGGCCATAAGGAAGATAGGCGATTACGACATCATACTCTGCGGCAAGCAGGCCTCCGACGGCGATACCGCCCAGGTGGGGCCGGGCATCTCGGCGCACCTGGACATACCGCAGGTCACCTATGTAAAGAAGATAGAGGAAATCTCGGCTGAAAAAGCCGCGGTAGAGCGCATGACCGAAGAAGGCTACGATGTGGTAGAGACCCCGTTGCCCTGCCTGCTCACCGTAGTAAAAGAGATCAATACCCCCCGCATGCCTTCGCTCAAGGGGCTGATGCGGGCCAAGTCGGCAAAACCTTTCAAATGGACCGCCGATGACATAGAAGCCGACCCCGCGGCTCTGGGCCTGGACGGCTCCCCTACCCGCGTCATAAAGATCTTCACCCCCGTACAGAGGAAAGGCGGAGAGATCCTTAAAGGCGATACGGGCGATATTTCCAAAGAGCTCGCGGAATTGCTCAAGGACATGGTGATATAATGGCCTCTATAACCATTCTCCTCGATAAATGCACAGGCTGCATGCTCTGCGTGAAAGCCTGCCCTTTCGGAGCTATACACATGGCCAATAAAAAAGCCGTGATAGACATGGCCAAATGCACCCTCTGCGGCGCCTGCGTAGAAGCCTGCAAGTTCTCTGCCATAGAGATCAGGAGGGACGCGGGGCCTAAGAAAGACCTTACCGCCTATAAGGACATCTGGGTCTTCTGCGAACAGAAAAAAGGCGCAATACAATCCATCTCCTTCGAACTCCTTGGCGAGGGCCGGAAACTGGCCGATAAACTAGGCGTTAAGCTCTGCGCCGTCATCCTGGGCAGCGGCATCGACGACGCCGCCGCAGAGCTTGCCAGCCGCGGCGCCGACAAGATCTACATGGTGGACCACCCCGCCCTGAAATCCTACCAGGACGACCCGTATACAGAGGTCCTGGTAAGGCTGGCGGAGGAGTACAAACCCGAAGCGATACTTTGCGGCGCAACTACCATAGGCAGAAGCCTGGTATCGCG
This sequence comes from Elusimicrobia bacterium CG1_02_56_21, assembly GCA_001871115.1. GTDB lineage: Bacteria > Elusimicrobiota > Elusimicrobia > Elusimicrobiales > UBA9959 > UBA9959. The sequence continues at coordinate 28,432 of MNUR01000065.1, forward strand.
GGTAGCCATAAAGATAGACGCCGGCCTGACCGCGGACTGCACAGAACTTGATATAGACCTCAAGGAGCGCCTCCTGCTCCAGACCCGCCCGGCCTTCGGCGGGAATATAATGGCAACCATCGTCACGCCCAACCACAGGCCGCAGATGGCCACTGTCCGGCACAAAGTGATGAAAGAAGCGGAAATAGACGCAACCCGCAAAGCCGAAGTAATAAAGAAGACTTACCCCGGGGAAGTCTTCAATTCACGGACGAAACTCCTCAACATTGTGGAAGAAATAGGCGAGACCGTAAATCTTTCTGAAGCGGATATAATTATTTCCGGCGGCCGCGGCATGGGGAAGGAAGGCTTCGCCCTGGTCAATGAACTGGCCAAGGTGCTCGGGGGAGCCGTTGGAGCCTCCAGGAGCGCTGTGGACGCAGACTGGATACCATATTCCCACCAGGTGGGGCAGACCGGCAAGACGGTAGTCCCCAAACTCTATATCGCCTGCGGCATCTCGGGCCAGATACAGCACCTCATCGGGATGCAGTCCTCAAAGGTGATAGTGGCTATCAACAAAGACCCGGACGCCCCTATTTTTAAAATAGCGACCTACGGCATTGTAGGAGACGCCACCGAGATACTCCCGGCTCTCACCAGGGCATTCCGGCTCGTCCTGAATAAATAAACTCCGATGCAGGAGACAAGCCCGGGGATGGCCCCGGGTTTTTTGTCATTTAAGTATTGTATTATACGGGCATCGGGGCGATCAGGACGGGGAACCTCTCAGCGATTGGATAATTACGCAGCTTTAATACTGGTCCGGCAGATCCGGATCCGCGTGGCTATATCATCTCAAAGAACTCTAAGCAGGCAATAAACCGGCGGATTTCCCTGCTTTAATACTAAGCACCCGCCGCCGCAGAACCCTTTAATTAGCCGCCGCCTTGCTCTGCCGGGGACCGGAGCCCCTCCCCCGGGTCCTCCCTCCGCAATTAAACCGCACAGAACCACGCTCCCCGCAGAAGTGGATAAAAGTCAGAACAAAGAGGAATCAGGCAATTGTACGCAACGCTCCGGGGCTGTATACTTACATTGGGGGGGAGTTATGAAACGCGCCGGTTTTAAGATAATTTTTGCGCTCGCAGTTATCTGCGTGCGGGGCTTCTCCGTCTCCGAAGCCGGCAGCGGAATCGGGGACTGCAAAAGTGTAGCAGACAAGATAGCCCGTTTCGCCGAAACGAACGGGATAAACAGAATTTCAGTCCTTGGCTTTACCGGCAAAGGCGGCGCGGAAAGAAATGAAACCGACTATATCACCGAGAGAATATCCGCGTACCTGGCCGGCCGCGCTAAACCAGCTCTTATTGAACGGGCCCTGCTTGAAAAAGTCCTGAAAGAAGCCAGACTCTCCTCTTCCGCCGGCGGCCCCGAATACGGACCCAAGATCCTCAGTGACGTTTTCTCTATAGACGCCGTGGTGACGGGGACGGTATTCGCAGCCGGAGATAAATTAAAGATCCTGGCCAAATTAATCGACGCCAGGTCCGGCAGAGTGCTCCTGGCGGCCCAGGCTGAGGCTGAACGAGAGTGGCCGCAATTCCCCGAGGTTCCGGACATGGGATTCAAATGGGGCAGCGCGGACTGGCCGCCGGCCTCTGATTTCAGGGATTCCGTTTCGGACTCGCCACTGGACCAGTGCTCAGAAAGGAAGCGGCGGCTGCGGGGGATAAATTCCAGGCTGGTAGACGCCAAGGCCCTCTTCTGGGCGGCTAAAATGAAGGAACCCGGCTTCAGCATCCGGGGTTTGAGCAGGAACCCCGGCACGGAAATAAGCGACCCCGGAATAAAGGCCAGGTTCTACAGCCTGCTTAACGCCTATTACAAGGCTGAGAACGCTCCGCCGCCCGACCCCGGCAAACTCTCGGGGCTTATGGACCTGATGGAAGAGGAAAACGCGTTTTACAACGAATGCGGCTCCCGCTAGCCGGATCCTGCCTTACTGCGGAGGAGTGCAGGGAGTAGGAGGGTATATGAAAAGTCTAACCGAAGCAAAATTATTCCGGGAGTCGGAAGACCTCTCAGACCTCATTTGGAGGAATATAGCGTGCTGGGACGTATTGGCCAGGGATACCGTAGGGAAAGAGCTTGTGAACTGTATAGATTCCGTAAGCGCCAGTTTAGTAGAAAGCCACAGCCATACCCGGCACGGCCGCTTGCATTACCTTTACACCGCACGCGGCTCTTTGTTCAAAGCGTTCGTGTTCCTTGAAAAAGCTATCAAAAGGGAAGCGGGTGACGTAGAGAGGATCGGAAAGTGCATGGAGGGACTGCTGCCTCTGATCAACGAACATATCTCTACGGTAGAGCGCAATATGTACTGAGACAGCTAAATAACCGGCTGCAAATATCCGGCCGCGGGCACAAGTATGCCGGGAGAGAATGCAGGTATTTAGCCTTGCTACCTTCTGATAATTAATTTAGAATATTTCCGGGCTAGGGATACTTAAGGAATATACTCTTTAAAAGGGAAAGCGCCGGCTTTTCCGCGCATAGCGTATATTAACGAACCGTGCAAAGAAACTACTTTGCGATGGAGGGGGGAATGAACTGTAAAACAGAAAAAATAATAGTAGTGACCGGGGCCACGGGCCGCCAGGGCGGCGCTGTAGCCCGGGAATTATTAAAGTCCGGCTACAGCGTGAGGGCGCTCACCCGCTACCCTGATTCACAGGCCGCAAAAGCACTGTCCGGACTGGGGGCGAAAGTAATAAAGTGCGACCTGACCGACGCGAATAGCCATACCGGCGTCCTGTCAGGAGCATGGGGGGTATTCGCGCTTTTTCAGCCCTTTGACCATGACTTAAGACTGGAAAGGGAAACAGGGCGGCGTTTTACGGCAACGGCAAAGAATGCCGGGATAAAACATTATGTCTACAGCTCCGCTGCCGCCGCCAACCTGAAGACCGGGATCCCCTACCTGGAGAGCAAAGCCGTGATAGAGGCGGCGGTTATAGGCGCGCGCTTCGAGTCCTACGTCATAATCCGCCCGTCTTTCCTGATGGATAATTTTACCGCCCCGCTCCTGCTGCCTGAAATAGAGCAGGGCAGGCTCTGCCTGGCGCTGCCGCCGCACACGAGGGTCCAGATGGTCGCAGCCGATGATATAGGGAAATTCGGCAGAGCGGCTTTCCGACAGGCAGGAGAATTAAGCGGCAAAGAGATAGATATTGCCGGGGACGAGAGAACGCCGCAGGAAACCGCGGATGTACTCGGAACAGTTTATGGGAAGAAAATAGAATTCTTCAGCTCGGATATCAATAGCCTGCGCAAGGCCGACCCCGAAATGGCCGCGATCATGGACTGGCTGGACCTGGGCTGCCCCGCTATAAAGCTGCAGGATATCCCGGCTAAATACGGAGTGCGCCCGATGACGCTTGAGCAATGGGCCCGGAAAAGAAAGCCCCCGGCACAAGCCCGCGCGGCTGCGGCGGCCTGCACCGGACAGAATGCCGCGGCAAATCCCTAACCTTCTTCGCTTAAGACGGTCCTTACTTAAAAAAAGGCTCCGGGATACTCCCGGCAGGGCGCCTCCGGCTTTTCTGTTTCAGTTCTGCCGGCTCTCCCGGGGAAAACGGGCCGCCCCGCCTGGCTATGTAAAAGGCTCTTTTAATTTGTTACGATTAATTGAGGACAACTCGCCGGGCGCGCAAAACCATGAACGCAAGGTCAGCACAAAAATCAACCACTAAGACAAAGGAGACCGTGTCTGCCCGGGCCCGGGCCCGCACCCGCTGCGCCCGACACGGAACATCATGAACAAATCAAAGAAAGACGCTTTGGATTATCACTCTTTTCCTACCCCCGGCAAGATAGAAGTTGTCTCCACAAAACCCTGCTTTACGCAGAAAGACCTGAGCCTGGCCTACACCCCCGGGGTAGCCGACCCCTGCCTTGAAATACAGGCCCATCCGGAAGATGTCTACAAATACACCTCCAAGGGAAACCTGGTAGCGGTCGTTTCCAACGGAACCGCCGTTCTGGGGCTGGGCAATATCGGCGCCGCGGCCGGAAAACCCGTCATGGAAGGAAAAGGAATTCTTTTCAAAAGGTTCGCCGACATAGACGTCTTCGATCTGGAAATGGCCAGCGGGAACCCCGACGAGATCATCCGCGCCTGCCAGCTCCTCGAGCCGACCTTCGGCGGGATCAATCTCGAGGATATAAAAGCCCCCGAATGCTTCTATATAGAAGAAACCCTCAAAAAGACCATGAAGATCCCTGTTTTCCACGATGACCAGCACGGGACCGCCATAATCTCCGGTGCGGGGCTGATCAATGCCCTGGAAATAGTAGGCAAGGACATAACTGCGGCCAGGCTGGTAGTGAACGGGGCCGGAGCCGCCGGTTTTTCCTGCGCTGACCATTATGTCAGACTCGGAGTAAAAAGAGAAAATATTATCATGTGCGACACCAAAGGCGTTATATACAAGGGCCGCACAGAAGGGATGAACAAGTACAAGGAGAAGTTCGCAATTGACACAAAGCTGCGCACGCTCGAAGAAGCGATGAAAGGAGCGGACGTGTTCCTGGGAGTTTCCGTAGCCGACGTAGTTACCCCGGCCATGCTGCTCTCAATGGCGAAAGACCCGATAGTCTTCGCGATGGCCAATCCCAAGCCGGAAATAGATTATGACCTTGCCGTAGCCACACGCAGCGATTTACTTATGGCCTCCGGCCGCTCGGACTACCCCAACCAGATCAATAATGTGCTGGGCTTCCCGTTCATCTTCAGAGGCGCACTGGATGTCAGGGCCACGCAGATAAACGACGAAATGAAGCTGGCCGCCACCTACGCGCTGGCCGAGCTGGCTAAGGAGGACGTTCCGGATTCCGTCAGAAAAGCTTACGGAGGACAGAAGCTGCAGTTCGGCAGGGAATACATAATCCCCAAGCCCTTCGATTCCAGGGTGCTCATCTGGGAAGCCGCCGCCGTCGCCGAAGCCGCTATAAAAACCGGCGTCGCCCAGAAGCCGGTGGATATTGCAGAATACCGGCTTCAGCTTGAAAAGCGCCTCGGCCGCGCCCGTGAAGTGATGCGCACCGTCATAAGCAAAGCGCAGCGCGGCTCCAAGCGGATCGTGTTCCCGGAAGGGGAGGAAGAAAAGATATTGCGCGCCTCCCAGGAGCTGGTAGACGACAAGATAGCCAGGCCGATACTCCTCGGCAACGAGGCCCGCATAAAGGCCCTGATAAAAGAATTCGGGATGTCCCTCGACGGTATTGAAATAATCGACCCCGGAACCTCGCCCCGTAAAGCAGCTTATATAGGGGAGTATTGTAAGATGCGGGAGCGGAAAGGAGCGACTCTGCACCGGTCCGAAGAAATAATAAGCACCAATAAGAACGCGTTCGGCGCGATGATGGTGCATATGGGGGACGCAGACGCCCTTGTTTCCGGACTTACGGACCATTACGCGCAGACCATCAGACCGTCGCTGCGGGTTATAAAGATGCAGGAGGGAGTCAAGAAGGTTTCCGGTTTATACATGCTCGTAATGAAGAAGGAAATTTACTTCCTGGCGGACACTACCGTCAACATCGACCCGGACTCGGAAGACCTGGCGGAGATAGCCCTGCTGGCGGCTGAAACGGCCAGGCGCTTCGACGTGGAACCGAGAATAGCTATGCTGTCTTTCTCCAACTTCGGAGGGACGGCCCACCCCCTGGCCGAAAAGGTCAGCAGGGCGGTGGAAATTGTCCGGAAAAAAGCGCCGGGGCTCATGATCGACGGAGAGATGCAGGCGGATACAGCCGTTATCCCGGAGATCATCGAAACCACCTACCCTTTCAGCACGCTCAAGGGCGGAGCGAATGTCCTGATTTTCCCTAACCTGGAAGCCGGGAATATCGCCTACAAGCTGCTCAGTCGGCTGGGCGGCGCTACCGCAATAGGCCCGATACTCATGGGGATGAGCAAAGCGGTGCATGTGCTGCAGAGGGACGCGGAAGTAAACGATATCGTAAACATGGCGGCCATCGCTGCGGTGGACGCGCAGCAAAAAGCTAAAGCGGACGCGAAGAAACCCCTTATAAGGGCCGCCGTCTAAAGCTTACCCTCCTGCAGCCGGCCTCGCCTACCGTCCGCCGCGGGGGCCGGGCGGGGCACAGCCCGGGCCTGAATTGACATAAGGCAAGGCGTGCCTGCTTTTTGTTATACTTGAGCATACCTCAAGTATGGTAATATTATTGAAATTTGGCAATTATTCAGGGATGGAGGTTTCATGAACAGAAGAAAAGTTACAGTTGTAGGAGCGGGACACGTAGGGGAATCTGTAGTCCGCGCCCTGGCGGAGAAAGACCTGGCGGACATTGTTTTAGTGGACATTCCCCAGACCGAGAATATGCCTGCCGGGAAATCCCTGGATATCATGGAGACCGGGCCGATATACGGCTACGACTCGCAGGTTACCGGCACGACCAGCTACGAGGCTACCGCCGGCTCTGACATTGTAGTCATAACCGCCGGGATACCCCGCAAGCCGGGCATGAGCCGCGACGACCTTTTGAACACTAATGCGGCCATAGTTAAAAGCGTAGCCGAACAGGCCGCCAGGCATTCACCCGGCTCGATCCTGATAATAGTAAGCAATCCGCTTGACGCGATGTGCCAGGTCGCCCTGCAGGCCTCCAAATTCCCGAAGAACAGGGTAGTCGGAATGGCCGGAATACTCGATTCCTCAAGGATGCGGACCTTCATAGCCCAGGCCCTGAACGTTTCCACCGAGAACGTCCACGCTATGGTGCTCGGAGGCCACGGCGACACCATGGTGCCTCTTCCCCGCTTCTCCACGGTCTCCGGGATACCGATAACGGAACTGATGACCAAAGAACAGATAGACGCTATCAATACGCGCACCTGCAACGGCGGCGCGGAAATAGTAAAGCTCCTGAAGACGGGCAGCGCTTATTACGCCCCGGCCGCGGCCGCGGTTGAAATGGTAACAGCCATCCTCCTCGACAAGAAGAAAGTACTGCCCTGCGCGGCTTACCTGGAAGGGGAATACGGGATCAGCGGGATCTTCGTAGGCGTACCGGTAAAGCTCGGCAGCACCGGCGTAATGGAGATACTTCAGCTGAAGCTCTCCGAAGATGAAAAAGCCGCCCTGCTGAAGTCGGCCGCGTCGGTCAAAGAATTATGCGGGGTCTTGAAATAAAACATTAAGGAGAAACACTACTTATGGAAGCAAACATAGAACTTAAGAAAACGCTTGCCAGGCTTATTCCCGAGTGGAACAAAGACCTTCGCGCGTTCGTTAAAGAGAACGGGAGCGTCAAAGCCGACGAGGTGAGCATAGACCAGATAATGGGCGGAATGAGGTCTATAAAGGCCCTTCCCTGCGACACCTCCTACCTGGACGCCATGGAAGGGATACGCTTCAGAGGTTTCACCATACCCGAAGTCAGGGAGAAACTTCCCAAGCCCGCTCCCGATGCTGTACCCTCGCCCCTGGCTCTGTGGCACCTTCTGCTCACCGGTGAAATGCCCAGCGCGGCCGCAGCGCAGGAGCTTGAAGAAGAGATCCGGCGCCGCTCCGAAGTTCCCGCTTATGTAATGGACGCTATGCGCGCCCTGCCCAAAGACATGCACCCCATGACCCAGCTCTCCATCGGGGTGCTGGCCATGCAGAAAGACTCTGTCTTCGCTAAAAAGTACAGCGAAGGAATGAAGAAGGACGAGCACTGGGACGCAATGCTCGAAGATTCGCTGACCCTCGTCGCCAGGCTTCCCGTTATAGCGGCTTTTATCTACAGGCGCACCTACAAGGACGGGACGGTCATCCCCGCGGACCCCAAGCTGGACTGGGCCGCGAACATGGCGCATATGATGGGAGTGGACAACAAGGATTATCAGAACCTCTGCAGGCTCTATCTGCTGCTCCATTCCGACCACGAAAGCGGCAATGTCAGCGCCCATACCGGCCTGCTGGTAGGCTCGGCGCTCTCCGACATTTATTACTCCGTCTCAGCCGCGCTTAACGGCCTTGCCGGCCCTCTGCACGGACTTGCTACCCAGGAATGCCTTAACTGGATACTGGGCCTGATGAAAGCCTACGGCGGCAGGACGCCGACCAAGGAAGAGGTGGAGAAGTACGCCTGGGAAACCCTTAACGCGGGCCACGTGATCCCGGGCTTCGGCCACGCCGTGCTCAGGAACACCGACCCCAGGTACGTAGCCCAGAGCGACTTCGGGGCAAAGTACCTGCCGGAAGACCCTATCTACAAGACCGTCACCACCATGCTAGAGGTCATACCTCCGGTCCTCAGGCAGCTGGGAAAAGTGAAGAACCCCTGGCCGAATGTGGACGCGATGACGGGCTGCCTTCAGCAGCACTACGGGATAACGGAAACGGATTTCTACACCGTTATCTTCGGAGTCTCGAGAGCGCTGGGCATCACTGCGCAGGCCGTCTGGGCCCGGGGAATACACTTCCCTCTTGAGCGCCCTAAATCCGTAACCACCCGGATGCTGAAAGATATCGCCGCCAAGTCCAAAGCGGGCGCCGCCGCGTAAAACTCTCCCCCGAGGGCCCTCCGGGCGACTCAAGGGAAACCTGCCGTGTTCCACGGCTGGAATGGGGCTGCCGGGTGCATAAAGCACCGTCATTTAAGTATGAACCGGCAGCCCCTTTTCTATTTTAAATACCGGGCAGAAGGGGGCGGCGGAGGAATCTCCGGGCCGGCTTCAGCGTTAAGGAGCGAAACCCTCTTGAGCGGGGCTTTACCTAAAAGAGGGCTTTTTCCGGCAGTCGAATTTGTCTTTTAGAACCTGATTTTGATATACTTTAAATTCACCCGAAGACACAGGTCCCCGGTGATGAAACCTGCCCGCCATTAATTTTACCGGCACCGTAGCTCAGTGGTTAGAGCGGGCGTTTCATAAGCGCTAGGTCAGTGGTTCAATCCCACTCGGTGCCACTATTTCACGCAAGCCCTGTTCCGCCCAAGCAGCGCGAAAGCGGAGCAGGGTTTATGCATAATTGTCCCGGGACCCGGGACAGCAACCAGGGGGAAGAAAAATGTCAGAGACTTATCTCACCAAAGACGGCTTTGAAAAGCTGCAAGCGGACCTGTCCGAGCTAAAACGCCAGAAAAACGAGCTTTCCGTTGAAATAAACGAAGCCCGCGAACAGGGCGACCTCAAAGAGAACGCCGGTTATATCTACGGGAAAGAGAAGCAGAGCCAGATCATGACCCGCATAGCGGAACTGGAAGTCCGCCTGCGCTCCGCGCAGATCGTGGACAATCTTGTCGTAAACAAAGACGAGATCCGCCTCGGAGCCACCGTCACCATGAAAGACGAGAACACCGGGGCCACCCTCATCTATACCCTCTCCAGCGCGGATGAAGCCGACCCTTCAGCCGGGAAGATCTCCGTCAGCTCTCCGCTTGCGCAGGGCCTGCTGGGATCAAAGGCCGGCGCCTCGGTAAAAGTGCAGCTCCCGAGCGGGGAAAAGAAGCTCGCTATCCTGAAAGTTGAGTATAAATAATCAATATTGTTATAATCGGTTTTGGCATGTAATGGGAACTAACCGCAGGCCGCAAGGCAGAGCGGTCCGCCGTAGCCTTAGCTATATATCTGTGCGCGGAACATTACACATAGGAGATCATCATGGCATTCTGGGGAAACAAACAGGAAGGCGAAAGCCCTGAGCCGGGCCAGCAGGCGCCGGTGCATGTTGAAGGCTCACTAGAAGACGGCTATAACGAAATAGTCAAATCCAAAGGCCGCGCCCCCGGCATAGACCTCGCCATTAAACTCAGCGACCTCATCCTTGAGCACGCTGTAAGGGAAAGGGCCAGCGACGTGCATATAGAAGGCCAGGGCGCGAACCTGCGCGTGCGCTTCCGCGTGGACGGCATACTGCAGGACATGCTGAGCTCCCCCAAGAACGCCGACATACCCCTTACGCAGCGCATCCGCGTACTTGCCGGTTTCGACCCCGAACCCCCGACTTCTTTCCGCAACGAGGAAGGCCGCTTCCAGAAGATGCTCGCCGGGCGCGCCATACAGGTCCGTGTCTCCGCTTTTCCTACCGTAAACGGCGAAAAGCTGGTTCTGCGGGTTCTGGACAGACAGCAGCTGGGCCTGGACCTGGAGCAGGTAGGCCTGGACCAGGACGCGATGACGCTCATCAAGAAGCTCATCCGCAACCCCTACGGGATATTTTTTATAACCGGCTCCACCGGCTCCGGCAAAACGACCTCGCTTTACGCGATGCTTAAGAATATCAATACCCCGATGATAAATATCATCACCCTCGAGGACCCGGTTGAGTACCGGCTGGAAGGGATAAACCAGTCGCAGATAAGCGCCAAAACCGGCTTTACCTGGGCAGAGGGCCTGCGCACAATACTGCGCCAGGATCCCGACGTTATCATGGTGGGAGAGATCAGGGATTTCGACACCGCCGAGATAAGCCTGCGCGCAGCGCTCACCGGCCACCTGCTTTTCACTACCATCCATACGATCAACTCGGCCAGCATTATCGAGCGCCTTTTCGAAATGGGAATAGCGCCCTTCCTGATAGGTTCCTCAATGCTGGGCGCGATGAGCCAGCGCCTGGTGAGGAAGGTCTGCCCCAAATGCTCCCAGAACGCGGCTCCGCCTTCGGAACCCGTAGTCAACGAATTCATAAAGAACCTGGACCCGGAAGAGGGGAAGCTGGTAAAAGAACTTATCCTCAAGCCCGGCGCTACTTACAAAGTAGAGAAGGGCTGCCCCGATTGCCGGAACACCGGTTATATGGGCCGCACCGGGATCTTTGAACTGATGCTGATGAACGAGGAAATACGCAAGCATATCCTGGACCGCTCGCCCACGGACACAATAAAGCGTACGGCGATACGCACAGGCAAAATGCGCACCCTTCTTATGGACGGGATACTTAAAGCCAGGACCGGAGCCACCACGCTGGCGGAAATAATCCGCGTCACAGCTACGATGGTATAGCAGTCAGGTTTACCCTCACAGGCGCCCAGACACCCGGACATTTCCAAGGCTTAAAACCTTAATAGCCCCCGGGCGGTCTGGCCGCCCGTTTTTTCCGCAGCCCTATGAAGATCATAATCATAAAATTCGGAGGCAGCTCCCTGGCGGACCCGGATAAGATCCGCCGGGCCGCCGCTATGACCGTAGCCTCTCGCCGCCGCGGCTTTTCTCCCGTAGCAGTGGTTTCGGCACCTGCGGAATCCACGGACGATCTGCTCAGCCTGGCGTCGCTTACGGCAGGAGACTGCATACCCCCCAGAGAGTCCGACGCACTCCTGGCGGCGGGAGAGCAGTTCAGCGCGGCCCTGCTTGCAATGGCTATAGAGGCGGAAGGCAAAAAGGCCGTTTCCCTTACAGGCTCCCAGGCCGGAATAAGAACCGACAATCGTTTCTCCGCGGCCTCGGTAAAGAATGTTGACACCAGACGCCTGAAGAAAGAAATCAGGGACGGGCGCATCCCCGTAGTGGCCGGCTTCCAGGGCATATCTGCAGGCGGGGATATCACTACCCTGGGCCGGGGCGGCTCGGACCTTACAGCGGTTACCCTGGCCCGCGCGCTTGGGGCAGCTCTGACCGAATTCCGCACCGATGTTAAAGGTATTTACTCCGCCCATCCCGCCATAGTCCCTCAGGCAAGAAAACTCAAAAACATTTCCTACCAGGAAGTAATAGCCCTGGCGCGGCTGGGAACGGATGTACGCCAGCTGCGCGCGATAGACTACGCGCGTAAATATTCCATCCCGCTCCACCTGCGCTCCTCTTTCCATGACGAGCCCGGCACAATGGTTACAGCGACAGGCGGGAAACCGGGCGTTTCCTGCCTTTCCGTTAAAAAGGAAGGGGTTTCTGCCCTGGTGAGCCTCATCGGACGCGGGCTCGGAGCGAAGCATACAGCCGCTGCAGCGAGGGCGGCCGCCTCGGCCGGAGTGTCCGCAGCGGCTGAAAAAATAACAAGCACCGCGATCTCTTTCCGGGCTTCTGCGGCAGAAGCAGAAACCCTGATTAAAGCCCTCCATGCGGTATTCATAACCGGCTGAAAACTCTAAGGACTGCGGTCTCGCCAAGGGCACAATAACCAGCGCGCCTGCGGGGCGCGGCATTGACTTGGCAGGGCGAAAGCAATAGAATAAAAACAATGGCACACTTTATACGGTCTGTATTCGCGCTTTTCTGGCTGGCTTCTACCGGTTTCCTGTGCTTTCTGGCCTATGTAGTACTGCAAACCGAATCCAATCCGCAAAGGCTGGTGGCCTGGCTGGTATTATGCGCCCTCACCTTTATTTCAGCCAGCTTCCTCGCCTATAATATAATCTTCGGCCATCACGAAAGAGAAGACTCCGCTTCTCACAATCCTCACCAGAGCAGGGTTTAAACACTAAATGCATTCTGACCTTCTTATACGGGGAGGGACCGCCTTCATAAACGGGCAGGCCGCCCGGCGTGATATTTTTGTAAAAGACGGCAGGATAGCCGCTTTGAAGCCGCATGCCAAAAACGCGCCGGGAGCCTCCCGGATTATAGACGCGCGCGGCCTGCTGGTCCTCCCGGGCGTTATAGACGCCCATGCCCATTTCCGGCTGCGGCTGGGACCCGGCAAATACACAGCCGACGATTTTACCAGCGGTTCGGCCGCCGCAGCCTGCGGAGGGGTTACCACCTTTATCGACTATACCGGCCAGGGCCCCGGAGAAAGTCCTCTTGCAGGCCTTCGCGCGCGGATAAAAGAGGCCGCCGGGAAAACTTATACGGATTTCGCTTTTCACTGCACGCTTACCGGCTGGGAGAAAATGAAAGACCCGGCCGGGAAGATGGCCGAAGCCCTGAAAGCCGGGGCGCCTACGTTCAAGATGTTCACAGCTTACGGAGCGCGCGGGCTGATGGCGGATGATAACGCTATTTTTTCGGCTCTCCAGGCGGCCCGCCGTCTGGGAGCCCTGATCTGCGTACACGCCGAGGACGGCGCGGTCATAGATCTGCTGACCGAGGCATATGCGGGCCTGAAGAGCATAAAAGCCCTGCCGCTCTCCCGCCCTTCTTTCACGGAAACCGGCGCGGTCGGGCGGATAGCCGCGCTTGCGGCCCGCTCGGGAGGACCGGTCTATTTCGTTCACCTCTCAGCCGCCGGCTCCGCCGCCGTTGTGGCTGCTGCCAGGAAAGCCGGACTTAAAGTGATGGGGGAAACCTGCCCGCAGTACCTTGCGCTGGACGAGAGCCGTTTTAAAAGCAAGGGCGGTTACCTGTATTCCTGCTGTCCCCCGATCAGAACGAAAGAAGACAATACCGCGCTATGGGAAGCCGCGGATAAGGGCCAGCTGCAGGTAATAGCCACCGACAACTGCACTTTCACCCGGGCGCAGAAAAACGCCTGGGGAGGGGATATAAGAAAACTCCCGATGGGCCTGCCCGGCTCGCAGACGCTCCTGCCGACGGCTTATACCTTCGGCGTAAAAGCCGGGAATGTTTCATTGAAGAAAATGATAGAGGTTCTCTGCGAGAACCCGGCCCGGATAATGGGCCTCCGGGGGAAAGGCTTCATACGCCCCGGCGCCGACGCCGATTTCGCCATATTTGATCCCTTCGCTTCTGCCAAAACCGACTGGCGCAAAATGCAGCACAATACAGATTTCTCACCGTGGCAGGGTCAGAAACTCTACGGATCTCCCAAATACACCGTCCTCCGCGGCCAGGTAATAGCCGAAGAGGGGGAACTCACCCACCCCAAAACCTTCACCGGCCAGTTCCAGCGCCGGATAAAACCACAGATAATATAATTCACCTCGAGATACCGAACCGCGAGATGCGAAGTCGGGGCCTACCGCAGGGGCAGGAACGGAAAACACGCTCGGCCACACCGTGGCCTCGC
>MNUR01000065.1:42355-42639 GCA_001871115.1 Elusimicrobia bacterium CG1_02_56_21
CGCGCTTATGCAAGCGGCGGGCTCAACGACGGTTTTCCTTATCCTGCCCCTGCGGTCTCCCCTCCATTTCGATGAGCGTTGGTCATATTTCATAAGGCAGGGACATGCCCGGCGAAGATTAGGAACCCCTACGCGATATTGCGATAACATTAAACCATTAACAGCCGGGGAACCGACGGTTTTATTTTTAGGAAGGGAGGCAAGGGTATGGGTTCGGAGCGACCTCTCGGAATGGAGCAAAGCGACAGTTCCCCGCCCGACGCTTGCGTAAGCGCGGAGGCCGG
>MNUR01000018.1 GCA_001871115.1 Elusimicrobia bacterium CG1_02_56_21
GAAAATGATAGAATTATAATAGCAATTATATATGCCAGCGGTAATCCCCCACAATATGAGCGCTAGGAGCCTGTCCGACATAAGGCTTTCCTGGCGAAATTGACGATTTTGAGGCCGAGCCGAAGCGCCGCGAAACGAGCACCCTCGACGGAGGTTGTAAGTTGAGCGGCGCAAAGGCGCAGGCAAAAAGCGGCAATTGCAGCCGAAATTGCTTATGCCGGACAGGCTCCTAGGAGAAGAATTATGGCCGGCTTTTATTGCTGGTTGGGGGCTGGACGGGGGGCAGGGGCGTTTTTCCAGGGGTTTTCAGGGTCAGGGGGCGGTTATAGCAATTGGCCAGCTGTAGGCGGAGGTTCCGGGCTAAAGTGTTTAGGTTGGCGTTTACGGGGGCCTGGCGCAGGTAAGGCCAGGAGATACTGTTAGACTTTGAAAAGAGCCGGCAGGGGGCCTCTTTGTCTTTTAAGGCATGGTTGTAGTACTCGGCGGCCAGGCGGAAAGCGGCCTGGGGGTTGGGCTGCCATTTTAGTGAGGCGGCATGCGCCGAGACTTTATTATTAAAAGAGCCGGTTTTAGCCCGCTGGGTATAATACCAGGAAACAGCCTGCGGCACGGCGGCGGCGGTAAGAAGGAGGGCGAGGAGCATTGCCGGGTAAGAGTATTTTTTTGGCGGCGGTTTAGGCTCTGTTTCGTCTTCTTCTTCATGCGCAAGGCGGCCGCGGCCTTCTACGGCGGGCTTTGAGGCCAGGGCGCCCAGCAAAGCGTAAAATGTGAGCGCATTGGCGGGCATCTGCAGGCCGAAATCCACAAAGCTATGCGCTATGCCTGCCAATACAGCGCCCAAAACCCCGCCGTAAACGGCTTTGACCGTAAAAGAACGGCAGCGCAGCCAGGCCCGGTAAAAGCCGAAGATAGCGGCAAGAATACCGGCCAGGTAAATAAGCCCCCCCGCCAGGCCGACCTGGAGGAAAAGTTCTAGCCAGTCGCTGTGCACATGGCCCACTATACCGTTTACAATAATATCGGGCCGCTTATAAAAAGGGAAAGCGTGCTCTACAGCGCCCAGCCCCGTACCGAAAGCCGGGAAATCTTTGAACATAGCCAGGCCGCTTTTATACATAGAGAAACGCGCGGCTACGGAAGAGTCGAAAACGTCCCCTTTAAAACCAAGCAGGTTTTTATATTCCGCGAGGATAAAACCGTAGCCGACCAGCATAAAAAGCAGCGCGGCCCAGGCGGCGAATTTGCGCTTTTTGTTCTTAAGAAACCCCCCCGCCGCAAAACCCATGAATGCTGCCGCGCAGACAAAAGAATGCAGCCCTCCGCGGGAACCGGTTTTAACTATACCGGCCACCACGGCTACTATCATTACCAGCTTAAGCAATTGTATAGCCAGCAGATCGAATAACCTGGTATGGCTCTGGCTGCGGAACAGCGGCTTTAAACCGCCGAAAAAGAGCCCCAGGCCGGCCATACCGGACATAGCAAGGAAGAAAGCGCCATGGTCGCGGTTAACAAAAGGGCCGAAAGCCTGGCCGCGCACCGAACGCAAGCCATAAACTATTGTATTATTGCCGGTCTTCTGCAGCATGCCCATAAGGGCTATAAAAACCCCCATGCCGAAGATAAACCAAAGAAGGCGCTGAAGCTGCGACGGGGTCTTTATGATCTTGGCGGTGCAATACATTACCGCCGCGTAGAAAAGCCACAGGATAACGGCATTAACGGTAGAGAGCCTCCAGACGGTGAACAAAAGCGGCGCAGGGCCGTTTACCGGGGCCTGGCGCAGAGCCTGAAGCAGGCCGATAAGCGCTACCAGGAGCACGGCGGGGATAAGGTTTTTATAAACAGGGTTGGAGTAATAGTTCTCCCCCCCCGCGTATAAAGCGGCGGCGCCTATAAAAAAAATTGCGTAAAGAGGGACAAAAGCACAGGGCTCCACCGCCGCAAAAGCCAGCGGGGCGAAGACCAAAGATATTAAGAGTAAAATCCCCATGAATTAATAAATTTTACCTTATTTCACCGTCTGGCCGGGGCGGAACCGCAACAGAATAAGTTAAAATTTACTTATGAAAGTACTTTTTATCTGTACCGGGAATATGTGCCGCAGCCCGGCGGCCGGTAAACTGCTTGGGCATTACGGCGGGACGGCAGGTTTTTTGGCGCGCTCAAGGGGCACCGCGGCGCAGCCCTACTGCAAAATGCCCAGGCAGATAACCGCATTTTTGCAGCGGCAGGGCGTTACTAGCCTCGAGCATAAGCCGGCGCAGGTAGCGGAAGCGGATATTGACTGGGCTGATCTGATACTTGTTATGGAAGAACTGCACCGGGATATCCTTGCGGATAAATATCCGCAGAGCATGAGAAAGACGCAATTATTCCTGGATTACGCCGGGAAAAGCGGGGAACTCAGGGACCCGATGGGTAAGAGCGATAAGATATTTGAAGAAGTGCTGAAGCAGATAGATGACTGCGTGAAGAAGATAATAAGCAGGAAAGAGAAAGAATAAGGGTCGGGAGTCGGGGAGAAAGAGAGAGGGAGAACGAGAAAGAAGAATTTTTGAGGAAAAGAAAAAGGCCGCTGATT
The DNA here is from genome assembly GCA_001871115.1 of Elusimicrobia bacterium CG1_02_56_21. Classification (GTDB taxonomy): domain Bacteria; phylum Elusimicrobiota; class Elusimicrobia; order Elusimicrobiales; family UBA9959; genus UBA9959. Next base: position 2,585 of record MNUR01000018.1, read on the forward strand.
GCTCAGCGGCCTTTTCTTTGGCCGGGGCAGTTTAGAACTTGGCCTGAACGCCCAGGTTGATTATATTGTCGTCGTATTCGAAAGCGTTGAAGTTGGAAGCGCGGTGTTTATAGTTATAGCCGATATTAGCGGTAAGCCATTTCTGAATATTGTAGTCCAGCTTAAGGCGCACGGTGGACATATCGTCTTTGCGCTTTTTATCCGCGGCCGACAGGGTATTGCTCTTGTCGGAATAGGCCAGGTTCTCCGCGCTGAAGCCCATGCCCAGTACAAACTTGCCGTCCGTGCGGGTGACGGAAAGGTCGGTAAGGGTGCTGGTGTAGAAGCGGGCATCATTGTAATTGGTTTCCACATTGCCGCGCTTGGCGAAGAGGGTTACATTGGTGTTTCCCGCGGGCTTCCAGACGGTCTGCACGCTGTACTGCATTGTGGTAACATTGTTCTTCGCATTTGCAAGGTCTTTGTCGTAATTGCGGGTCTGCATACCGGCCTTAACGGTTCCGTCCAGCTTATTGGAAAGCCGGCCGGTTACGCCAAGGTCCATATTATTGTAGGTAGCGTCATTGGTATAGCCGTCCTGGTAATTAAGGATGCCGTACCTGTAAGCCGCGAACATGGTGGTTTTGGGCTGCAGCTTGTAGTTGAGGTCAAAACCTGCCTGGAAGTCTTCGCGGTCAAGCGCCGAATACATGCTGGAGAGGTAGTTGTTATAAACATGGTTGGCAGCCAGGGCAAAACCGAACTTGCCGCGGAGCGGGGCATTAAGTTTAAAGCCCATATTGTTCTCCACGCGAAGGGCGCGGGCAACAAGGTCGCTGGTGGCCTGGTCGGTGGTCTGTTTATATTTGTCGTCCACGGTGAGCATCATGTCTTTGGGCAGCTTGCCTGTGAAGGCCATGCTCGCATTGTGGTGCACAGCGTCGTTATTGCCGCTGTCTTCGGTATAGTTAACGGTCTCAAGCAAGTAACCGGCTGTAAGGCCGTAGCGGGGACCAAAGCTCTCAACCAGGTTCAGGCCGAGATTAGCCTTGGTTATAAAAGCGCTGGTCACCTTGCTCTTGGTGAGGTAAATATTGCTGTCGTGGCTTTGCTGAACGCCCGCGAAAGGGTTGATCTCCAGGTTGCCGACTTTCATGTTCTGCTGCGCGCCGGCGGCGGCGGGCATAAGCAGTACTGCTGCTATTATAAGATTTTTCATTAATTTATCTCCTTAAAAATATAAATCCCGGCTTACGGGTTGGATCCGCTGACAGTGCCTGCTTCCTGTATTGTCTCGGTAGGAATCACTGGGGAGACCGGGGGCTCTACTACTACTACGGGAGCATCCACTTCCCCGGTTTTAGCGACCGGCTTTATGACGGGCGCTACGGGCGCGGCGGTAACGGGCACAAGGGCGGCCGGGACAGAAGCGGTCTGTCCGGCGGTTACGGTCTGGGAAGCGCCGCCGGAAGCGTTGGTGATTACGGCATTGCCGGTTACCACCGAGATAGCAAGTGTTCCGTTGGTCCTGACCATTTTAACTTCGCTGTTGGCGGTGAGGATAATGTTGTGGCCGGATTCGGTCTTTATGGCCACCGGGGTTCCGGCGCCTACCGCTACGTTGGCCTGGCCCTCGGTGATGGAAACGGTGAAGCTGGAGCCGGTAGCGGCGGAGACCATTTTGCCGTTGGCTTCTACTTCTATGGTTCCGTCGACTACGGCGAAGGTTGCGCTGTTGTCGGTAAGTTCAGGGATAGCGTCGCCGGGCTTGAGGGTCATTAAGACCGCGCCGTCTTTCATTATGTTGACGGTTCCGGTTATCTTGGTGATCTTGAGTTTTGCAGGCGCCGGGGCTACGGGCTGCGCGTAAAGGTTTACGCCGAATATGGTTACTAATACCGCCGCAAATACGTTAGTGAATTTCATTCTGCCTCCCTGATAAGTCTTGCTAACTGTTGATATACTACAAGAAAGGTTTTTCGCTGTCAAGCGATATTCCTTTGTTTTTAGCGGATTTTAATTTTTCCTATTTGCTAGAATCTGGATATGAAAATAACAATACTCGCAATCGGCCTGGCTATATTCTCCCCCTTAACGGCTGCTGCTGGAGATTTCCCCCTTTGCTTTTACGGGATAAGCGGCCCGGTTGAATTGCCCTTAATAAAGGAAGCGGGCTTTAATTGCTTTCAAACTTATTCAAACGACCCGGAGCGCCTGGCCTCCCTGGCAGCTGAAGCGGAAAAGCTGGACCTTAAAATGGTGGCCTCGCCGGAGCGGGTTATAGATTCATCTTATGCTATAGCGGCAAAGAGCTGGCCTATGCTGGGCTGGTACCTGGTGGACGAGCCGGAAGTGCATAAGATGCCCTTGACGGAACTTGAAGCGCTGGACAAGAAAGTTAAAGACTGGTCCCCCGGGCAGAATACCGTTTTTGTTATGGGCGAAGGCGTAGCGGCTTTTACTTACGGAGGCGCGGCCGATATTCTTATGGTGGACTGGTACCCGGTCCCGCATTTGCGGCTGGAATCCGTGGGCGAGCAGGTGGCTATGGTAAAAGCCGGGGCCGCTATAAAAGACCCGGTGAGGAAGAACAAACCGGTCTGGGCCGTGCTGCAGGCTTTTGACTGGATAAATTATCCCCAGCGCCGCAAGCCGCGTGTCGGCGGCTTCCCTACATTTGAGCAGGTGCGCTATATGACCTGGCTTGCCGTGGCGCGCGGGGCCGGGGGCGTTTTTTATTTTACCTATACCGGCTCCGACGGGATACCGCTGCCCGTCCGGCCCGAGCGCTGGGGGATTTACCAGCGGATAGCGGCGGAAATAAACGCTATGAGGCCGGCGCTTGAAAAAGGCCGGCCGGGCGTTCTTCCGGCAGGGCTCGACGCGCAGCTGGCCGCCCGCGCTATTAAGCAGGGCGGCAAGGCTTACCTTATAGTATTGAATCCTACCGAGGGCGTACTGCCGCTTAAACCGGAAGCCCTGGCGAATTACCGCCCGCTGTTCGAGCCTAACCGCGCTATGCCGGTCTCCCTCCCCCCCCATACCGTCCTGTTAATGGAAAAATAGAAATAAGGTGACACAGAACTTAATTCAATAAAAAAAGAACCCGGCGCCTGCCGGGTTCTTTTTTTGCCGCTGCCGGCCGGCTGTCAGTACGAAGAAACAAGGGCCCTGGTGTGGGCCTCTGTTTTGGCTTTGGCGATGAACTCATCGAGGTTAACTCCGAACACGCTTTTATTGCCGCGCAGGCGCAGGGTTATTGCTCCGGCTTCTTTTTCTTTCTTGCCTACTACTATAAGGTAAGGGATCTTCTGCATTGCGGACTCTCTAACTTTTGCGTTCACGGTGTCGTGGCTGAGGTCGGAGTCTGCGCGCAAGCCGGCGGCTTTGAGCCTGGCTATTACTTCATTGGCGTAGCCTTCTTCTTCTTCGGTGATATTAAGCACTTTCACCTGCACCGGCGCCAGCCACAGGGGGAAGTTGCCGGCGTAATGCTCTATAAGTATGCCGAAGAAGCGCTCCAGAGAACCGAGCAGCGCGCGGTGTATCATGTACGGGCGGTGCTTCTGGCCGTCGGAACCGGTGTATTCCATGCCGAAACGCTCGGGCTCGTTGAAGTCGAACTGTATGGTGGTCATCTGCCACTCGCGGCCTATGCTGTCTTTTACCTTAAGGTCTATCTTGGGGCCGTAGAAGGCCCCGCCGCCCTCGTCCATCTCCACCTCTATACCCTCTTTCTTAACGGCGGCAAGCAGGCTGTCTTGCGCCTCTTTCCAGCGCGCGGGCTCGCCCACGGCGCCCTCGGGGCGGGTGGCAAGGTAGGCCTTTATCTCGGTGAAGCCGAAAGTTTTCCAGATATTGAGGCTGAAGCGCAGAACCTCTATGGTCTCGGCCTCCATCTGCTCCGGCGTGCAGATAAGGTGGGCGTCGTCCTGGGTGAATCCGCGCACGCGCATAAGGCCGTGCAGCACGCCCGCTTTTTCAAAACGATAAACGGTGCCGAGCTCCGCCCAGCGCAGGGGCAGGTCCCTGTAGGAACGGGACTTGCTCTGGTAGATCTCTATGTGGAACGGGCAGTTCATGGGTTTGGCGTAGTATTCTATGCCGTCAATGTCCATGGGCGCGTACATGGCGTCTTTGTAGAAGCCCAGGTGGCCGGAAGTTTCCCAGAGGCCCGCGCGGCCTATGTGCGGCGTGTTCACCAGGTCGTAGCCGCCCTTGAAATGTTCGGCCTTCCAGTAGGTCTCTATCTCGTGGCGGATGCGGGCGCCGTTGGGATGCCACAGCACCAGGCCGGGGCCGACGACTTCGTTTATGCTGTAAAGGTCCAGCTGCTTGCCCAGTTTGCGGTGGTCGCGTTTTGCGGCTTCCTCCTGCTGTTTAAGGTAAGCGTCCAGCTCGGCTGGGGTTTCAAAGGCTAAGCCGTAGATGCGCTGGAGCATGGGGTTTTTTTCGCTGCCGCGCCAGTAGGCGCCGGCTATATGGGTGAGTTTGTAGGCTTTGAGTTTGCCGGTATGTTCTACGTGGGGGCCTTTGCAGAGGTCCTCGAAGGGGCCGTTGTTGTAGATGCTGATGACGGAGTCTTCGGGGAGGTCGTTGATGAGTTCTACTTTGTATTTTTCGCCTTTTTCGGCAAAGTGTCTGAGGGCTTCGGCGCGGGGGAGTTCTCTGCGCTCGAATTTCTGGGCCTGGCCCAAAATGTGTTTCATCTTTTTTTCTATGAGCGGGAGGTCTTCGGGGGTGAAGCGGTGTTCAAGGTCGAAGTCGTAGTAGAAGCCGTTGTCGATGGCGGGCCCTATGCCGAACTTTACGCCGGGCCAGAGCTCGGCCACGGCCTGGGCCATTACATGGGCCAGGGAATGGCGCATTTTGTGTACTAAGTCTTCTTTGTTTTCGTCTGACATGGTTTGCCTCTATAACTGCGTTTATTTTGAATAGTCTGCTCCGGGATGTCAGGGGATTTGCCCCGCGCACCCTGGAAGATGGCCGTCTGAGGAGCATAGCTCTTTGATACGGCACTAGCATAGCTTCGGGAACTGTTGCGCGGTTTCCCCCCGCCTTAAGGATTGATGGCGGCCCCCCCCCTTTCCCAAAGGGTGCGGAGGGTAAGTCCCCTGCCATCGTTACATCAAATTCAAGAAAAGAGCAGAACTGAAACTTTATAATTTTAAAAGGCCCGGCAGTTCCCGGAGCGGGTTCTGTCGGGCCTGACCGGGTATTTAAAGTGGTGCCCAGTACAGGGATCGAACCTGTGACCTTTCCCATGTCAAGGGAACGCGCTACCGCTGCGCCAACTGGGCCTTGCTGCTTACTTACATTATAACAAAAAGTTATGCTGTCTTCACTTTCTGGCTTTGTGCCGGGCGATAATTACGGAACTGAGTCCGCCGCGCGGGGTGAAGTCGGCGGTTACTGTGCAGGTCCTGGGTTTGACGGCCTTTACTACGTCGTCTAAGATGCGGTTGGCTATATTCTCCATGAAGATGCCGCAGTTGCGGTACTGGAGGAAGTAGTATTTAAGGGATTTCAGTTCAAGGCAGAGTTTGGCGGGGATGTATTCTATGGTGATGGTTCCGAAGTCGGGGAGGCCGGTTTTGGGGCAGACGGAGGTGAACTCGGGGTGCTCTATCATTATGGTGTAGTCGCGGTTGTACTGGTTTTCCCAGGCTTCGATGTCGGGGAGCTTTATGTTTTTTACGCTCTGGGCCTGGCCCTGGGTGTAGCCGAATTTGGTTGCGGTTTTGTTCATGACGAGTCTCCTTAGGGACTTAACTAAATGTTTTTTCTTTTAAGGCGCAGTGAATTCATTACTACGGATACGGAGCTGAGGGCCATTGCGGCGCCGGCGGCGGACGGAGGGATGACCACGCCCCAGCGGGGATAGAAGACCCCGGCCGCCATGGGGATAAGGATTATATTATAGGCGAAGGCCCAGGCGAGGTTCTGGTTTATTACGCGCTTGATGGCTTTGGCTATTTTTACGGCGGTTATGACGGAGCGGAGGTCATTGTGCATAAGAGTGATGTCGCTGGCCTGGGCGGCTACGTCGGTGCCCGAGCGCATGGCCATGCCGAGGTCGGCCTCGGAGAGGGCGGGCGCGTCGTTAAAGCCGTCGCCTACCATTGCGGTGCGCTTGCCGAGGGCTTTATAGCGCATTACCAGCTGGCGCTTTTCTTCGGGGAAGACTTCGGCGTGGAAAATTTTTATGCCTACGGCGGCCGCGGCGTGGGCTACTACGGACTGCCTGTCGCCGGAGGCCATTACCGGTTCTATGCCCATAGCTTCAAGTTCCCTTATAATCCCGGCGGCTTCGGGGCGGATAGCGTCGGCCAGGCGGCCGTAGCCCATATACTTGCCGTCCAGGGCCGCGAGCAGCATAGAATCTGAAGAAGCGTTTATTTCTTCGCGGTCGGAATCGGGTACAGGCAGGGCCAGCTCGTCGAACCATTTAAGGCTGCCTACCAGCATTTCCCCCCCGGCCGACCCGGCGCGTACTCCTTTGCCGGGCACGGCGTCGAAAGCGGTGAGGGGCAGGGGTTTGACGCCGGCTTCATTGGCCTGGCGGCGCACGGCCTCGGCAAAAGGATGCTCGGATTTTTCTTCGGCTGAAGCGAGCAATTGCAGCAGTTCTTTTTCTCCGGTTTTATAAGGGTGCAGGCTGCCCAGGTGCATGCGGCCTTCGGTGACGGTTCCTGTTTTGTCGAAGATGACAATGTCTACGCCCGAGGCGCTCTCAAGCACGTCGGCGTTGCGGATAAGAATGCCGGCCGAGGCCGCGCGGCCGAAACCGACGGCTACGGCCATGGGCACGGCCAGGCCCATAGCGCAGGGGCAGGCAACTGCCAGTACCGCGGCGAAAATGCTGGCGGCTTTGCCCAGGCCGTAATAGTGGAACCAGAGCCCCGCCGCTGCGGTGGCTACAAAAAACACGGCGGGCACGAACCAGGCCGAGATCCTGTCTACCATATGCTGCACCGCGCTCTTTTGGGCCTGGGACTCCTCCACGGCCTTGATGATCTTCATCAGCACGGTGTCTTCGCCCACGCCTTCGGCGGCAAATTCAAGGGCGCCGGTCTTGTTTATGGTCCCGGCATAAACGCGGGCGCCGGCTTCTTTCTCCACCGGCACGGCTTCGCCGGTAAGCAGGCTCTCGTCCAGCGAGGAAGCTCCGCCGGTAACCTTGCCGTCCACGGGAACCTGCTCGCCGGGGCGGAGCAGAACCAGGTCGCCGGGCAATATCTCTTCTACCGGCACGGTCTCTTCGCGGCCGTCTTTAAGGCGGCGGGCGAACTTGGGGGTTATTTTAAAAAGTTTGGCCACGGCCTCGCCGGCTTTGTTCTTGGAGCGGGCCTCCAGCCAGCGGCCGAAATTTATGAAGGTGACCAGCATGCCCACTTCATGCCACTGGGCGTGGTAATGCCCGCCGCCGTCGGGGAAAAGAGTGACGAAGACGCCGTAGAAGAAAGTGACGCTGGTGCTGAGCGACACCAGGGAATTCATGTCGGCGGTGCGGGCTTTGAGCGCGCGCAGGAAACCCTGGTGAAAATGCCAGCCGGCCACGCCCCAGGCGGCGCCGGCCACTACCAGCATGGTGTACTGGGAGAAATCGAAAACAAAATCCAGCAGGAGGAAACTGGTGAGGGCCAGACCCAGCAGGAAGCGGCGCAGGAACATGTTCTTTTCCCGCTCCAGTTCTATAAGCGCGGTGTTCTCCGCGCCTATTGCGGACTCCGAGAAAGCCAGGGCTTTATAGCCCAGTTCTTCTATCTTCCCGGAAATGGATTTTGCGCCGGCCTGCGCCGGGTCATAGGAAATAAAAGCGGTCCTGGAAGGCAGGTTTACGGACACGGAAACTATTCCCGGCTGGGAGCCCAGGCCGGTTTCGATCCGGCTTACGCAGGAAGCGCAGCTGACGCCCTCCAGGGGGATCACGGCTTTCTTCAGTTTTTTATTCGGTATTTGTTTTTTCATACTTTAAATCGGGAATCGGGGAACGGGATATTTAGCGCTGTATCTCCAGTTTCCAGGATTTTTCCACATCGGCGAGGGTCTTCCACATTCCGGTATAGGTTTCCGCCAGAGCTTTATCCATGGCCGCTCCGTCTTTAAGTTTTGAAAGGAAGATAGAGAAGCTGAAAGAACCGCCCTGCTTTATCATAAATCCCGTCACGGAGCCGACCTGGGTGTACCAGCGGTCCACGCCGCGCAGGCTTTCGCTCTGCGGGACCAAGTTGACCATCTGCGAGAAAGGGATAGGGTTAGGCGCTATACCGAGGCGCAAGCCTTCGGAATAAAAAGCGGCCGAAGTCTGGTTGGAGCGGCTTTCTTCATAGACCGCTGCGCCCTCGTTAAGCCAGCGCAGGCTCTCTGCCTGGGAAAGCCCCATGAATTCATTGAAAACAAGATGGGTCATCTCGTGGCCGATAGTGGCCTTAAGGGTTTCCCCCTCGTAGAGGAGCAGGGCATTGCCGTAGGCCGCGCCGCCGGACCAGTCGGGCTGCTTGGTCTTTCTGTGGAACTCTTCGGCGTCGCGGTAAATGACCACATTATAAGGGCGCGCGGGCACAAAAGAATAAAGTCCGAGGTCCTGCATAATGCGGGTATAGTTCTCTTCGCAGAGCGAAGCGTAATTAGCCGCGGAATCGGATGAGTAAGCCTGCACGGCGAAATGGGCCGTCTCGTGGTTTTTATAACCGGGGTCCAGGCCCTCGAAAGGGGACTCTGCAGGCTGGCTGAGCGCGGAAGCGGGGGTTCCGTCTATCTGCACGTCGACGCAGGCGGAGAAGAAAGCGGAGGCGGCGCAGAGACACAGAGGGAGAAGCGGCGAATGAAGAGAAGCGTGAAGTTTTTTCATTTAGTAGAGTTCCAGCATTTTCCTGTTTATGCGCAATCCGGAAACCCTGATGCCGTAGGGGTTGCCGGAGAAATCCACCCTGAAGGTGAAGAGCCGCAGCAGGTAGGAAGGCAAAGTGACCGGGCCGAAACTGAAAAAGACCGGCTTGGCTTCCAGTATCGCCCCGTCTTTGATGGAAAGCGCGAAGTCGGCCCGGAACGGGCGGCCGCGGGCCAGGGCGGAGATGCTCAGGCTGTCGTCGAGGCTTATCTCCAGCTCGGTTAGGAAAGGCGCGCGGTCGGCCAGATAACGCTCAACGGCGTATTCGGTGATCTTGGCCGAGCTCACTTTTATACCTTCAATACCGGCCGGCACAAAAGGGTTGAGGGAAGGACCGGCAGCGGACAGGCCGGTTATATCCAGGGTAAGCCCGTAAATATCCCCGCCCATAAGCAGGGCGGCCGGGGCGAAAAGGCTGGCCTTGGAATAAACCCCGGTAGCCTCGTCAAAGCCGGCAAGGCTGAGGGTGGCTTCTTCAATCTTAAGCGGGCCCAGCACAAGGTTCCGCACATTGTGGCGGCCCTCTCTCAGGAATTCAATGGCAGAGGGGATCTTTACATAAACCTCGGCTACCGAGGTGTCGGCCAGGTCCAGCTCCGTCTTTTTTTCGAAGACCGAGGTGAACCAGAACTGCTGTTTTAAAGCGGCGAAAGCGGCCTCGGACTTTGAAGGGGTTTCCCCGAAGCGGGCCGTTTTATGCACCAGGATAAAAGCGCAGGCGGGGCAGGCGGGGCTATCCGCGAATTTTACCGGGGTCT
>MNUR01000121.1 GCA_001871115.1 Elusimicrobia bacterium CG1_02_56_21
CCGGCGGCCGGGAGAGTTCAGTACTGACTGTGCTCTCCCGGCCGCCGCCAATTTTTTTAGTTTCCCTTATTCCGTGCCGTCATCGTCCACGTATTCATACTCATATTCATCGTCGGGCGCGGTTATTTTCTTGGGAGCGGCTTTCTTGGGCGCCGGCTTGGGCGCGGGTCTGGCCGCTGGCCTGGGCGTGGCGCGTTTAGATCTTTTGCGGGCCGCAGGTTTTTTTGCCGCGTCTTTTTTTAGTTCGTCAAAAGCGGCTTTTCCTGCAGGGTTAGCGGGCTGCACCGTCTTTTTCTCCCGGTCTACGGTATAGGCGTAGGTCAGGTTGTCGGTTTTTCCCGGGATAACGGCGCTTATCTCGTACATCCCGTCGGCGCCCTGCTTCACGTCCCAGCTGGTGCGGTTGTAGTTGCCGCCGGCTTTCCCGGCATGCTCATAGATCTTGTTCTCAAGGCTTTGCCCTGTCCGGCTCAACTTGTAAGTGCGCGTAATATAGATTATTTCAGGCGCCAGGTCCGGCTGCTTGGGCTGCTCCTGGGCCTGAGCCTGCTGGTCTTTTTCCGCCATTGTTTTCAGCAGTTCAGCGCGCTGCTCGGGAGTGGTCTGATCGCCTGCCTGCTGTTCCGGAACCTGTCCCGGCCGGGCTTCCCCGGCTGCTTCCCCGGCTGGTTCCCCGGCGGCTTCTCCGGTTGTTTCCCCTGCCTGCGGCGGCTGTTCAGCCTGCCGGCTTTCGCCGATAAAGGGCAGAGGGAACGGTATGAATTTTGTAGCGTCAAATATTCCGAAATTCTTCAGTCCTATAACCGCCCCAAGCAGAACGGCCACAAGCAGTATGACGGTTACTGCCATTTTTATGCTTTTTTGAAGCGCAGGCCCCACTTTAGAGCTTTTGCTGCCCTGGTCGGTCATCGCAGCCGGCTTTTCCGGCTCTTTCGCCGGCTCTTCTTTGGGTTTTTCGGCCGCTTTCGCAGGGGGCTTTACCCCGAAGACCGTGTTAGCGCTCTTCTCCGCTTCGGCTTTCGGGGCCTTGGCGGGCCCGGAACCCTGCTGCTGGGTGAAAGACTGTTTCAATTCGCCTACTGAGGTTTCAAGATATGCCAGTTTATCCATTACGTCGCGCTGAAACTGGGAATTTTTAATTGACGACAGGACCTCCCCCATCTGGTCGAGTTTTATCCTGAGGGGATCCACCGCCGAAGAGATATCTTTGCGTGTGGCCGATTCTTTTGACAGAGCGTCCAGTCTGCGGACCAGGCTTTCGAGCCCGGCGACGTCGGTTACCGCCGGCGCGGCGGCGGCCGGCCTGGCAAAAGTTTCCAGTTCGGGAGCTCCGGAAGCCGTCCGCTTGAAAGCTTCCATTGCGGGAGCCGCGGCGGGGGCCTCGGCAGCCGGGGGCAGTGGGACGGAGTTCTCTGTATTGGCGGGCGCGGCGGCGGGAGTTTCCTCCGCGGGCTGCGAGAAAGACTTCTGCGGCTCAAGGGTCAGGCCCTCGTTAGAGGCCGCGTGCGCCTCAGCCCCGGACAGAGTCTCGGAGCGGCGAACTATCTGTGAAAGAGAGATAGGGTCGAAATCAGCGGACGATTGCTGCGCCTCCGGGGCGGCGTTTGCTTTGCCGAGCTTGTTAACGGTGATGTCGGTCATCCCCGGCGCGTGTTCTGCCGGGGGGATGGGCTCCACCGATTGCGAGGCGGTAAGAGGCTTGAAATTTATGCCGGGAGTTTCAACAGCGGGCTGGCCTGCAGGTTCCGCGGGAGAGGGGGCCGGGGCCTGGCTCTCCTGTACCGAAGGGGCGGGGGTAAAGGTTTCCGGAACAGCGGCCGCGGGGGGGGGATTGGAGGAGCCCAGAAGTGCGGAAAGTTCCGGATAGGTAGAAGCCTCCTTCCACTCCTCGGTTTTTTCACCGACCGGAGTCTGAGGGCAGACAAGCAGTGCGGCGGAAAATGACGGGAGCTCCAGCAGTTTTTCCTTCTCAAAGGGGCCGAGGATCTCGTTGTTAACGTATGCCCAATATTTCATAGCGCCTTCCTGTTCTTATTGAATTGTGCTTCGCCGCTGCATCCTTGTCTTGCTCAGCTCCATTCCGGCAAGCTCTGAATAGAAACAAATCCGATTGCCGGTCAAATCCTGCTTAAATTCTAATATTTCCCTGTTACGGAATTAATAACTAATAGTTAAATCCTTAATCTTAAAGGGGCGCAAAGAAGTCCGGCCAATCCGCAAAGAGACCGGTCCTTAGTCCCAGCAGTTTTTCCGCTGCGCTAAATAATAGCGGCAGATAATTATTATGCGGCCTTAACACTATAAACGCGTATTATTGAGGGGCGGGACAATTATGTACAATTAGTTCATGGATTTAAAAGTTTTAAGGACGCTTATCTATGTTTTTTCCGGGCTGCTGGTTCTGTTTTGCCTGCTTATACTGGTTAATTATGTAGGGAGCATCTCCGGCTCAAGCCGGGGGCTGCCCGGGCAGGAGGCTGCGGAAGAAAAAATCCAGGATCCAGCGGCTATGGCTGAGCAGGCCCTGGCCGCGGCCAGGTACAGCGGGGGGGCAAGGGCCTCTATGATCCCCGCCTCCAGGCAGGGGCTCTCCACGGGAGCCGTTAATTCAGCCGGCGCCATAATGCTGGTAAAAGACGATAATTTCAGCGGAGTAGCCGAGGCCCCTCAGGATATGATGGACCTCCTCAGTACGCTGAGCGGCGGGGACAAGAAGAAGCCTTCTCCGATAGCGATGAAGGAATCCGACCTTGATAAGAAAATAATGAATGTAGGGGGAGCTCCCTCGGCCGAAGCGAGCCTTAAGGCCTCCGCTATCCCGGAAATGGGCCGCGGCGCGGCCCAGGAGGGGCTTACTCTGTTCACCGCCCCTGTGGACTATAAGATCTTTAAAAGCTCGGGAACCTGGTGGGCCTTCGCCAATTCGCATAAATGCCGGTCCGTTTCCGAAACCGGTCCTGAATCCGGTTCCACTGCCTCGCCGCTTACCGCTCCGGATTTTTCAAGGGAAGCAGTTGTCGTTCTTGTTTCGGTGTCAGAGCTTCCTAACGGCATTTTCAGAATAATTAAATATGAAAAAGCGGGAAAAGCCCTGCTGATAAGTTATAAAGTGGACCCGATGGCGATGGCTGCGGGAGGCGAAGACTCCCGGCATGATTTTTATTCGGCAGCGGTGATCCCCAAGTCCGCGGCGGTGAAGTTGATACAGGTTCCTTAGGGCCGGCCCCGGCCCCGGGGTCTGATGGCCGGTAAGGGCGCCGGGCGGCGTCCCTGGTTTAGATCTTCTTCCGGAAAGTCCCTTTCTTTTTTCCGTCTTCCTCAAAACCTAAACGGCGGAGGTAGTCCGTGTGTTTAGGCGAGCTGCTTTGCGCGGTAAAAGAGGTGAAACCCACAAAGGTCTCCTGGTTTTTCGGCCTGTTGAACAGGTACCGGGCGCTTTTCAGGTCCCGGTAATCATCGGCCACGAAATCCAGGTGTACCGCAATGTCGGGGCTTTCCTCCGTATAGATGAAAAGACCTACCGGCATCAGGTTCCGCAGGATAAAGATGCAGTGCGGTCCTTTCAGTTCCGAAAGGCTGAAGTCCGGAAAGAACTGCCATATGCCGCGGGCGTAATACGCCAAAAAGTCGGCAAGCAGGGGATCCCGGGTTTCGACAGGCATCAGTTTAAAGATGTCCTTCCGGGCTTTAAGGCTGATTATATACCAGAGGTCTATCCCCGCTATGAAAAGGTTGACCGCCAGTACCGGCCAGGCCCGGGTGAGCCCTCCGTAAACTATAAAAACAGCGGCGCCGCACAGGTTGAGGACGCGCAGGCGGAGCACATTGCTGGTCAGCAGCGACGCCGCGACCAGCGCGGAAGCAAGATAGCCGATAAATTCAGTCATGGCTGTGTTTATCCGAAGCCAGGGAAGCAGCAAAAATTATAGCGGCGATCATGCCCGCGGGATCCGCCTTTTTTTTCCACGCTATATCGAAAGCCGTGCCGTGCGCCGGAGAGGTGCGGGGAAAAGAGAGGCCCCAGGTCCAGTGGACGGCCGGACCGGCCCCGGGCGCCGTTTTAAGGGGGGTTAAAGCCTGGTCATGGTAAAGCGCCAGCAGCCCGTCGCTTTTCCCGGAGAGATGAGCTTCCCAGGCGGCGTCCGAAGGGTAGGGGCCATCGATCCGCAGCCCCTTTCTCCTGAGTTCCGCTATGGCCGGCAGCAGCGTTTTTATTTCTTCCAGGCCCGTCACTCCGCCGTCCCCGGCGTGCGGGTTCAGAGCGCAGACGGCGATGCGGGGCGTTTTGAACCCCAGAGCTTTAAGCGCCGAAGCGAACAGGACAGCTTTTTCTTTTACCAGCTTTATCGTGAGCCTGCGGCATAGGTCCTTGACGGGAACATGTTCCGTAACAAGGGCCGTGTTTATTTTCCCGCGGGAGAAAAGCATCAGCGGCTCGCGTTTCTCAATACTGCGGAAGAGGTCAGTATGGGCCGTTTCCGGAGCTCCGGCGAGGGCCCAGGCCTCTTTTGAAATAGGGGCGGTAGCCAGCGCGTCAAAAAAGCCGGACCTGATGAGCTTAGCCGCCAGCAGCACGGCCTTCAAAGAGGCAGCTCCTCCCTGGAGAGTGGGGCCCGGCTTTTTAAAATTCAGTCCGGCCGCGTCTACCGGCAGCAGGGGGCACAGGGAAGGGGTCCAGCCGGCTTTCCTGAGGGCTGAGGTGTCTCCGGTCACAAAAGGGAGGCAAGCCCTCCTTACGGCCGCCGTGCGCAGCGCTTTAACCGTTATCTCAGGCCCTATCCCAAGCGGGTCTCCGGCAGTAATAAGAATATTAGGTTTCATAAGTCCGCCCGGGCAAAACCGCAAAAAAGCGCAAAAGACGCAGGATCAGGAATGGGGGCTTGCCTGTTTCTTGACCTCATTCTTGCCGTATCCTGCGCGCCTTGCGCTTCCTGGCGGCTGATCGCCGGAACTATTTCTTTTCGCCTGTGAATATCTGTATTTTGGCGTCCTTGCGGAGTTCCTTTATGTAGGAACCCAGCTCGGAAGCGAAAGAATTCTGGGTGAGAACCTGCTCAAGGTCTTCCTTTACGGTTTCGTACTTGAGCTTCTGCGCCGCGCGTTTTTCTTCCAGGCGGAGTATGTGCCAGCCGAATTTGCTCTCTATCGGCAGGGAGTTTTCACCGACCCGCAGTTTGAAGGCGGCGTCCTCTATTTCAGGCGGAAGCATGCCTTTTACAATATAGCCCAGGTCGCCTCCGCGCGCCGCGCTCTCTTTATCGTCGGAATTCTTCTCGGCGGAGTCGGCAAAATCCATCCCGCCTTCGAGTTCTTTGAGGACGGCGACGGCTTTCTCCTTGTCCGCTTTCTTTTGCGCCTCTGTCGCGTTGTCCTTGAACTTGACCAGTATGTGGCTCAGGCGCAGGCGCTCCGCGGTTATTTCCCTGAACTTGGAGGATACGGCCAGCAGGTCCTGCATGGCTTCTTCGTTCAGGCCCTTTACGGAGGCTTCCTCGCCTTTGAGTATCAGGCTGATATTGTCGAAATAGGCCCTGGTCTCGGCGTCGCCGGGCATTTTGGCGCGGGCCTTGATAGTTTCCTGTACGAGTTTCTGCACCATGAGCTGGCGGCGGATCCGCTCTCTGAATTCTTCCATGGTCACGCCTTCTTTCTTCAGCTCGTTGCGGAAGGCTTTCTCGGCTTCGGCGGTGCTGAGCTGTCCGCCTTCCGGCGAGCGGGAGAAGCGCTTGCGTATTTCAGCCACCCCGTTCTCCAGTTCGCGCTCGTAAACCTTGATTTTCAGGGATTCGGCTTTCTGACGGAGCAGGGCTTCGTCCACCAGTTTGTCCAGGGCGGCTTTTTCTATCTGCGCTTCGGCGTCTTTCTTCTTGAAAAAATCCGGCATGGCGGCGGCATACTGCTCTGTAAGGGCCGCTTTTGCGCGCTTGTACTCGGAGATGGTGACCGGCTCATTGTTTATCCTGGCGGCCAGTTCCTCCACCACCTTGGACATAGCCGGCGCGGCGCAGGCGCACAATACCGCTGCCAGCAGGAATTTATTTATAGTTTTCATCGATAACCTCCACTTTATTCTTCTCCTGGAACTTGGCCAGGTAGGTGTCGAACTTCTTCTTCTCGAGTATTTTTCGGACCCGGTCCATCGCAGCGGCTTCCGGGGCCCTGTCCTGCGCAAGCTTCTTAAGTATATGGAAGCCCATAGGGGTTTTTACTATGCCCTGGGTTTCTCCCACCCGCATTTTAAAGGCCATATCTTCCAGCTCCGGCATGAATTCCCCGTACATGACCGGCGGCAGGCGGATGGTTTCCTTGTCCAGGGAATATTGTCTGGCGGTTTTGTCGAAGTCCGCGCCGGCCTTGAGCTTTTTAACTACTTTCTCCGCTTCTTCGTAGCTGGGCAGCAGGATATGGGCCAGCGTGACCCTGTTCGGGTACTTCTGGTAATACTCGCGGGCTTCCTCGTCGGTTACTTTCAGCTCGGTCAGGCGCATATCGTCAACCCACATGCGCGTAAGCATGAAGTCTTTGTAGGCCTGCAGGGCTTCTTTCATTTCCTTTTCTTTTTCGGCTACCTTGGTCTTATAGTCTTCTCCGGAGGCTACCCGGCTCGAGCGGGCCGCTATCAGCATAAGCCGCTCGTGAATAACGGCGTCCAGAAATTGTCTCCGGCCCGGCTTTGAGGCGAGGTATTCCTGTGCGGCAGGGCTTATCTCCGAGAATTTATCCTGCAGGTAGGATTCTGTTATCTTTTCCGAACCGACCCGGGCAATAACCTTGCCTTCCTGTTTTGAGCAGGCTGAAACAGCGAGCAGCACCGCCAGAAGTGAAACAAGTCTTTTCATATTAAGGTAAATCTATCATTTTAGCCGCAATCCGGGCAATCGGCCGGGCGGGATTCGCCGGCAGGGCCTGAAAATCAGGGCTGGGGGACGGCGATCCGCGGGCCCTGTATTTACCCCCGGCCGGAAATTCATCCTTTTGCCTTAGGCTGCCATTAATCTATATAATTAACTCATGGGTTTTATCCGCAAATTCTTCGACTACCTTGACGGGCTTTCAGCCCGGGAACTTGTCCTTAAATTCGTTTACGGCATCGGTATTATTTCCGCCGTCGGGATCCTGCTCGCCTCTTTGCTGATGCATAAAATACTTTCCGACATCCCTTCCGTGGATAAACTGGATGAATATACGCCCTCGCTGACTACTTATGTCTATGATATCAATAACCAGGTAATAGCCGAATTTTCAGAGCAGCGGCGCGTGATTTTGCCTTTAAGCAAGATCCCGGTGGACATCCAGAACGCCGTTATCGCTATGGAAGACCGGAACTTTTTCAGGCACTGGGGCATTTCGCCCAGGGGGATAATCCGCGCCCAGCTGACTAATATCCTGCGCCATCGCCGCGCGGCGGGCGGCTCTACTATTACGCAGCAGCTTTCACGCGGCATTTTCCTGAAGCCCGAGAAGGCCTATACGCGCAAGATCAAGGAAATAGTGCTGGCCCTGCAGATAGAACGCAGTTTCTCAAAGCAGGAGATCCTTACTCTTTACCTCAACCAGATCTACCTCGGCAGCGGGGTTTACGGGGTGCAGTCCGCCTCCAAGCGCTATTTTGCCAAGGACGTTTCAGAGCTGACGCTGGGCGAATGCGCCCTTATCACCGGCCTGATCCCTTCCCCGGAGCGCTATTCGCCTTTCAATAACCCGGAGAAAGCCCGGCAGCGCCGGAGCCTGGTGCTGCAGCGCATGCTGTCCGAGAAATTTATAACCGCCGGGGAGGCCAAGCTCGCCGCCGCTGAGCCTATCCCCACGGAAAAGCCGGCCCGTCTTGCCGGCCACGGGGCTTACTTCAAGGAGTATGTCCGCCAGCAGCTTGAGCCCAAGTACGGCGTGGCCCAGTTCTGGAAGGGCGGGATGAAGATCTACACCACTCTCGACCTTTCAATGCAGGTCCCGGCCGAAGAGATAATGGAGAAGTACCTGGCCAAGTACGACGAGGACGCCGCAAAGAACCGCGCGGACATGGAGGAATCAGCCGATAAGGAAAAAGATTCCGGGGTGGACATGTCTTCCGTTTCCCTGCAGGGCGCTTTTGTGATACTTGATACAAAGACGGGCGCGATAAGGGCTATGATCGGCGGCCGGAACTACGAGACCAGTAAGTTCAACCGCGTTACCCAGGCGGCCCGCCAGGCCGGCTCCACCTTCAAGCCCATGGTCTGGATGGCCGCGCTTATGAACGGCTATACCCCGGCCAGCATGGTGGAGGATTCGCCTGTAGCTTATTATTACGACGGAAAGGACTGGCGGCTGCTGGAAGGCGCCACCGACCAGTACTCGATAGACATGGCCATACAGCCTTTCGTGGGCAATAAAGATTTCAGGATCTGGGTCCCTAATAATTTCGATAATAAGTTCAGGGGCCGTATTACCCTGCGCCAGGGGCTGGAAGCCTCGCGCAACCTGGCCTCAATCTATCTGGTGACGCGCATAGGGCCCACGCTGGTAGCCGACGTGGCGCACCGCGCGGGCATCTGGCATAACCTGGACGCCGTTCCGTCCATCGGCCTGGGGACTTCTCTCGTGAGCCCGATGGAAATGGCCAACGCTTTCTCAACTTTCGCTAACGGCGGCATCCACGCGGAGCCCTTCGGTGTGCTGAAGGTCGCCGATAACCAGGGCCGGGTCCTTGAAGAGTTCTTTCCCGCCGAAAACGAGAGCTTTTCGCCGCAGCTTTCCTATGTGCTGGTCAATATGATGAAGGGCGTGGTGCAGCGCGGGACCGGCGTCTACGCCTCAAGGCTCAAGCGCCCTCTGGCCGGCAAGACAGGAACCAGCCAGGATTCCAAGGATATGTGGTTTATAGGCATGACGCCTGACCTGACCGCGGCCGCGTGGATGGGCTATGACGACATGAGCTCGATCCCCATGAAAGACTGGACCAGCGGTTCCGTTATTCCGTGGTGGACCGGGATAATGGAGTTGGTGCTTAAAGACCAGCCGATCCGGGATTTCCCGGTGCCGGAAGGCATAGTTTTCGTGACCGTAGACCAGGAGAGCGGCAAGCTGGCCCTCCCGACGTGTAAAAAGAAGATACTGGAAGCTTTTATTAAAGGCACGGAACCTACTGAGTTCTGCGACGTTATTCATTAAACCGGCCGCGCAAACCCTTTGCCGCCGTTTCTGTCAATTATTATTACCGGGTTTTGAACCGATACGTCTTGAGGCTTTGGAAACCGGCGGGCTGACGGGGTGACAGGTTAAGCAAAACCGTCGTTGAGCCCGCCGCTTGCGTAAGCGCGGCGGGTGAATACCGAGCGAGGCCACGGTGGAATGGCCGCGTGGCCGCCGCGGCCACTTTCTTGCGTGTTTTGCGTACCTGTTACCACGGCAGGCCCGCCATGGGCGGAGACGGAAAACTATTTTTTGTAGATGCGGGGGATCTTTGTGTTGGCGGCGGTGCGGCGCACGTGCAGGGCTACGGGAGTCCCGATCTTCGCTTCGGGGATGCCGGTAACGTCCAGCATGGTATGCGCTATGCCGGTCCTGCCGGTGAAAAAAGCTTTCTTCCCGTTTATTATTCCCCAATACCTGAACCCCGAGGTTATCCGGATCTTGTTCTCCGCGGGCTCCATCGTAAGCCCGTCGCTGTAGCCGGCCGGGATAGTGGCCAGGCGCAGCCGCGTCGGGGCGGTGAACTCCCCGGCGTAGCCCAGCGACTCGCCTTTCTTGACGTCCCTTATAGAAATTATCCTGGCGTAAAACTGCCAGGGCCTGCCGAGTCCGGGCAGCGGCGGACCCTGCTTCGACTTCTTGTATACGTCCGTGGGGTAGATCCCGTACAGCAAATTGCCTATGCGGACCATGTCCAGCTGCCAGTGGGGGAAGTCGCATAAGATGGCGGAGTTGGCCGCGTGGGCTTTAAGGGCGGGAGCAAGGGCGCGCAGGCGCACGGCCAGGGAAAAGAAAGAGGAAAGCTTCTCTTCTCCCTCGGTCATATTCTGCGCCGGGCGGTAGGCCAGGTGCGCCGAAATGCCCGCGGCAAAGGCTTTTTTCAAGCCCTCCGTTTTTCTAAGCAGGTGCCCGGCAGCCTCCGGTTTTACTCCCCAGCGCCCCAGGCCCAGGTCTATGTCGATGTGGTAGGGGACGGGTTTTTTTGCGGCGCGGTCCAGCGCCCTGATGAAATTTATTGAATCAATAGTGGGCACCAGGCTGTGTTTTACTATCAGGGGGGCTTCTTCGGGCAGGGAGGGCGCCAGCAGGTGTATAGGGGTCTTCTTGAAAATGCTCCGGAGGGCGGCGCCTTCCTCGGCGGTAAGCACGCCAAGCCGGTCCGCGCCGTTCTCCAGCGCCGCCTTTCCCGCGGCCGCGGCGCCATGGCCGTAGCCGTCGGCTTTTACCACGGCCATGAAAGAGACGCCGGGCTTAAGCGCTTTTTTTATGGCCCGGGTATTTCCGGCCAGCGTTTTTAAATTAATTTCCACCCATTTGAGCATAGTTCGGCAAGAAAATTATATCATTAGTATTAACAGCATGACGCCTAAAGTTATTAAAGGAACCCCCAATATAAGCGCCAAGGCCTGGTTCGCGCTGAAGGCTTATGAGAAGGCGCCTTCCAATATGCTGGTGGCCGCCGCGGCGGACGATGCGCTTTCTTCCTGGCTGCACGCCCTGAACTCGCTTTCTGGCCTGCTCGGCGCTTTGCCTGGTTTCGAAGTCTGCCTCTGGGGCGGAGACAGTTCCGAAAGAGCCAGGGCTATGCGCGCTCTTTATTCCCCGGAGCCCGGCAGGAACTATATCCACGTGGCCTCGCCCGAGGCGATCGCCGAACCTCTCATGGCCGGAGAGGCCTATTCCACGCTGCGCTTTTACTTCCGGCAGGGACATTCTTATGAAAGGAGCGCCTCCCTGGACCTGTTTATCAAGGCCGGTTACGAGCGCACCTCCTTCGTGGAGGAGAAGGGCCAGTTCGCCGCGCGCGGCTCGGTAGTGGATTTTTACGCTCCGGGCTCCTACAAGCCGGTCCGCCTTTTCTTCTCAGACAAAAAACTTGAGAGCATACGCTATTTTGAAATAGACACCCAGCACACTTCCGACTTCCTGGAGAAGACGGACGTTCCGCCCAATATCTTCAGCGGCAGCGGGCTCCCGCTTTACGCCTGCGCCGGCGCGGGCTGGAAGATCTTCCTGGACTCGGAAGAACCCGGGGTGTTGGACAAGGAGGCAGAGGTTTACGCCTTTGCCGCTCCTCTGGGAGGAGCGGAGGGTGAAGATTTCGGCGCCGTCTCCAACCTGAACTTTAATTCCGATATTAAGATACTGGCCGGGGAGCTGCGCCGGCTTAAAAAGACAGGGTTTACCACAAAGCTTTTCTGTATAAACCGCGGAGAGTCCGAGCGCCTTGCCGAGTCCCTGACGGACGAGGGGGCCGGGGGGCTGGTTTCCATCTCTGCGGGCTATATAGAGGAAGGCTTTCTCCACGCGCCCTCCAAAACGGCGGTCATTACTTCTTCCGAACTTTTCCGCAGGCGCTACCGTTTCGACCCGGCTTCTATAAAGCCGCGCAATAAATTCTTCAAATGGACGGATCTCAAGACCGGCGATTTTATCGTGCACGAGGATTACGGCGTGGGCCGCTACCTGGGCATAAAGAAAGCTTTTTTCCGCAACGCGAGGGGCGAGCAGGTGGAGGATTCGGACTGTCTCTATCTTGAGTATGCCCGCGGGGATAAATTACTGGTTCCGCTGCACGATTTCAGCCGCGTTCAGAAATACATAAGCTCCGAGGGCAAGGTTCCGCGCCTGTCGCATATGGATACCAAGACCTGGACCGAGCTTAAGAGCCGCGTTAAAAAAGAGGTGGAGGAACTTGCTTTGGATATCCTCAGGCTTGAGGCGGAGCGGGCCGCGGTAAAAACGGCAGCCCTGCCGCATGGCGGCCACCTGGAAGAAGAGTTCTCCGCCTCGTTCCCTTTCCAGGAGACTCCCGACCAGG
>MNUR01000086.1:0-2157 GCA_001871115.1 Elusimicrobia bacterium CG1_02_56_21
TTCAGCAGGCTTTCGTCCCGCACATCCCCGGGCACGGAAACAATATGCCCGGCAAAGCCCTTTTCGCGCAGTTCCTTGTCTATATAGAACAGCGCGGTATTGTGGTTTTCAAGCAGCACCACTTTCTTAGGCCCAAATTATCCACGGCCAGTACCCAGCCGCCTACGGATTAAGCAGCCATTCCCAGACCGGCACGCATTTTACCTGATGGCCGGCTATACGCTCTATCCCGCCGCGGTCAAGAGTAATCAGCGTCAGACCGCCCGCGGAAACGTCTTTAAACGCGCTTAGCGCGCTTTGCAGTCCTCTCAACTCGCGCTCCTTAACTTCCGCGCTATTGGTATCCAGGCAAACCTGGATAAGTTCCACCGCCCCCCCGGCGCTTTGACGGCACACAAAATCCACCTCGTATTTGCGCTGGGGGTCGCTATAATACAAAACCTGTTTTTTTCTCCGCAGCAGTTCCAGATAGACCACGTTTTCAAGCAACCGGCCCTCATTTTTCTCCCCGGATACGGAAATAGACCGCAGCAGGGCAGGATCGATGCCGTACATTTTCCTGGGCAGCCGCACGCGCTCCCGCGCTTTATGCGAAAAAGCCTCTACGGCAAAAAAAAGATACGCCTCCTGCATATAAGCCAGGTAATTTTTGACCGTGTGGATGCTTCCCAGGGAGTAAGCGTCTTTAATATTCTGGTAAGAAAGTTTGGAGGCGTAATTGTTTGCCGTATAAAGCGCGATATCTTTAAGGGTTTTGATATGCCTTACGCCGTGCCGCAGGGCGATGTCCTGCGTAAGGATCTTATCGTACAGGTCGTGCAGATAGGATTTCTTATCGACAATTCCCGGAAGCTCCGGGAACCCGCCGGCAGCGAAATAGCCGGAGAAGGCCGCGCTCATTTCTGCCCGGGAACGGGTGCTCAGGGCTTTTGTGTCAGGCGCGGCTATACCGCGTGAACGCAGATATTCCGGGAAAGAAAAAGGGTAAATTTCAAAAACTTTATGCCGCCCGGTTAAATGGGTGGCCAGATCCCGGCTGAGCAGGTGGGCGTTGCTGCCGGTTATGAGCACTTTATAGCCGCTGCGCTGCAGCCGGGCCACAAAAAGTTCCCATTTATCTATATTCTGTATTTCATCAAGCAGGATATATTTTAACCCCGGCTTGATCTCTAGAAGAGCCTCTAGAACAAGGTTCAGGTCGGCGGTCGTAAGATCCGCCAGGCGTTCATCGTCGAAATTGGCGTAGCCATACGGGAGATCTTTTAATACGCGGTGGGCCAAAACAGACTTACCGCACCGACGTACCCCGCTTATAATTTTAACAAGAGCGTCCTTAAGTGCGCCGTGAAGTTCCGGCTCAACAAAGCGCTCAACTCGGCACTTATCCAAAATACCGGGGATATCCCCCATTTGGTCAAGCAAAACTTCTTTTATTCTGGATTTATCTGCCATAGCCATCTAAGTATATATTATAGTGCATTATACTGCAATAAGTCTTGATTTAATAACCAATTAAAGGCTCCGCTAAGGAGCCTTTAAATCCGCCTGTATCCGCCGCCGGGGACAATTAAAGCAGTCTGTCCCCTTTACGCCGCCTCCCCCTCCAACTCCACTTTCGTCTTCCGAGGCTCAGCCTCACTTCCCCGAGGCTTAGCCTCGCCGCCCTCGCCCAGGGCGGCTTATGAGTTTCAAAAAGATTCTTCAGCAGGCTTTCGTCCCGCACATCCCCGGGCACGGAAACTATATTATATACAAAGATCTCGCCGCCCTCATCTATGGCGCAGGCTCCATAATTTTAAGGAACCTGGCACGGATATCCGAAATCAGGTCATCAATATAATGATCCGGCCCGTTTTCCTGCGCCACCATTGCGCAGCCGCGGCTGGTCTCGCCGGAAAAATACGCCCGTAGATTCGCCATCGCTTTCGCGTATAAAGGTTCCGCCGAGTAGGCGCGGATCTCTGCCGCGATCTTATCCGGGTCAGGCGCGTACCTAAGCACGAAATAGGCGTAGTAAAGGTCTTTTGCCATTTTCTGCCTGTCAATTCTGTCGGTAAAAGTAGCGCATTTATGGCAGACAAAAGCCGAAGGCTCCGGAATACGCAGCACGTATTCACTACCGCCGCGTTTAAGCCTTACTTTAGCGGCATGTTTAAG
>MNUR01000086.1:2168-3426 GCA_001871115.1 Elusimicrobia bacterium CG1_02_56_21
AATACTCAAGCCTGCTCACGGCCACTTCTCTGCCGAGAACCCCCGCGCAAGCGCCCTCCGGCCCAACGAGCGAAGTTATAAAATCCAGCCTGGTTTTATTATTACGGTAAAGAACCACCGGCTCCATTTTGCCTATTTCCAAATGCCTTTCCGAATATTTAAGGGCAGATAAAACCTCAAAAACGGTTCTTCTGTCCGGTTGCGCGCCAGCCGGTTCCACGCCCCAATCGACATCCGAAGTGAAAATCGGCCTGGCGGCGGGATTACGCCATATAAAATTCGCATACACATAAGGAACCCAGCCGCCAACAAGCGTAAGTTCCGGGAGGTAATCTTCAAGATCCGCTAAAACTCCGAAGAAATCAGATTCAAACCCGGTTTTATCAGGCAAGCAGGCCTCCCTTACGCTCCACAGTTTCTTTCAGATACTCGGCGTGGTCACGACCGCGCGGCTGAAAATTATACAAGTCGAGATAAAGCTGCAGCGCTGAAACAATACTGAACCCGTTTATCGTCTGAATCTCGTGAAACGCCCCAACCCTATAGAACGGCCGTATAAAATGCACATTACCCCCCTGCGCCAATTTTTTAAGCTCCAGCTTCTCCCTGAGCCGGGGCAGCTCCTCGGCCCAGTTCCCAAGGCGCAGGTAAACATATGTTTCATCCGTATTTACGTGGCCCGTTATTAAATTTGCCCCGGTATGCAGCGTAAGCGCATACTTATCTTCCGGAAGCGCCTTTTTAAGCCTTTTAAGAAAATCCGCATGCGGCGTGTAATAGCTGTGCCTGGTGTTGGCTGAAAACTTATACCACTTAACCCATTCAGCCAGCAGAAGTTCCCTGTCTGTCAGTTTGGAATAACTGGCCGGCCCTTTCTTCAACCTTTCGAGGCAACCCATCTCCTGCATAGCGGCAAGCACGCCCTGTGCCATGCCAAGGCTGACCCTGCCGGCGCCAACAAAGTCCCGCAGCACCCATGTACGGTCCGGCTTAGCCAGCATTTCCCTGGCTATAATAGATGCCTTATCAGAAAACACGTTTTTCATTATATATAGCCTAGCACAATGTTCACTAATTGTCAATGTTCACTTAAAGATGAACATTAACCATAACCTATATACAAAAAGGCTCCACAAAGGAGCCTTTTAATCCGCTGCCGGTGACAATTAAAGCAGCCTGTCCCCTTTTACGCCCCCTCCCCCTCCAACTCCACTTTCGTCTTCCGAGGCTCAGCCTCAATTCCCCGAGGCTTAGCCTC
>MNUR01000086.1:3434-3691 GCA_001871115.1 Elusimicrobia bacterium CG1_02_56_21
TCCCCTTCTGGTGGCGGGGCCAGCCGGTGTAGGCAGGAATCAGCTCTTTAATCTTCGTAAGCATCTTCGTTATATCCCCATCCGTGGCAAGATGCTTCAGCCCCTGCAACTGCTCTTCCGGTAGTGCCTCATCCGCCTCGCCGGCAACAGCCACAAAAATATCACTATGCCCGGTATCCTTGCGGATATCCCCGTCCCGGAACAGCTCTTCATACATCTTCTCGCCCGGCTTAAGCCCGGCGCAGCACCACCGCCCA
>MNUR01000056.1:0-41095 GCA_001871115.1 Elusimicrobia bacterium CG1_02_56_21
TTTTGAGGGCTGTCACCGCCCCGGTGCGGCCGGTGGCCTGCTGCAAAAACTCCGGGTCCAGCTTGTGCACTGTCACTCTTTCTTCCATATGGGCGAAGGCGTTGAGGAAATCCCTGTACCTGCCCGCCTGCTCATAGGCCAGTTCGCGTGAAGCGCGCTCCATTTTTGTTTTGAATGCCAGCCGGAGCTTTTTGAAATCGCCTTTCAGGAAGTCGGCCACGCGCGCCGCCAGGGCGTTATAGGCCGTTTTTGAGATCTTCCCCGCGCAGGGAGCGGTGCACTGGCCGGTGTGAAAGTAAAGGCAGGCTTTTATTTTGCGCTCCGGCAGCGGATCCTCTACGGAGAATTCCCACCGGCAGCGGCGCAGGTTTATGAACTTTATGCGCCAGAGGTAGCCGGTCAGCTTTTTCAGCGGCTCTACTTTCGGGTAGGGGCCGAAGTAGCGCCCGCCGTCCCTGGTTTTATTCCTGGTGAAAAGCAGGCGGGGGAAGTCCTCGCGGGTCAGTTCCAGGTAAGGGTAGGTCTTGGAGTCCTTCCACATTTCATTGAAGAAGGGCTGCAGGCTGTGTATGAGCTGCCGCTCCGTCAGGAGGGCCTCCCTTTCGCTGGCGGAGGCTATATAATCTATACTGCGTATCAGGGCCACCAGATTAGGTATCTTCCAGCGGCTGTCCGAGGGATTTTTCTGGAAATACTGGGCAACGCGCTTGCGGAGGTCCTTGGCCTTTCCTACATAGAGCACGCTTCCGGTGGCGTCCCGCATCAGGTATACGCCCGGGCTTCCGGGTAAATGTGAAAGGTCCATGGTTAATCCGACTTCTAGAACCGGCCTCCGGTTAGAAGGTTTCTTTCCTCTACTTTAAGGACTTTAAGAGCGCTGAAATACACAGCCACGCCCGCAGGTACCGCGACGGCGGTTACCACGAGGGGACCGGCGGGGTCCAGGACTTCTCTCAATGCCAGCGCGGCCAGGGCGGATAGAGCAGCCGCCAGGGCGGGACGGAAGAGAGGTATGGCCATGGGGCTGAAGCCGGCTTCGCGGTTTAGCACGAAAATGAAGGCAAGGGCGGCCGTCCAGGAACTTATCGAGGTAGCCAGCATAAGCCCGGGCGCGCCTATAGACCGCATCAGCGGCAGGCACAGGAGCGCGTTAAGCGTTAGCTGGGCTGAAATTATTATTATCGGCGCTTTTTGCCTGCGCATTGCGTAAAGGGAGGAGGCCGCTACCTTGTTCAGGCCATAGGCGGGCAGGCCCAAAGCCAGCCAGAAAAGAGAGCGCGCGGTGGACAAGCTCTGTTCGGGCAGGAACTTGCCGTGCTCGAAAAGTGCGCGGCAGACCGGCAGCGCGGTTACGGCTATGCCCAGCGCGGCGGGCAGCATTATAAGCCAGGAAGCCGTAATCGCCGGCTTTAACTGGCGCCTGAAGCCTTCAGAGTCTCCGGCCGCCGCTCTTGCCGCGAGTTCCGGAAGCGAGAGCGTTGCCGCCGCCGCGGCAAAAAGAGAAACAGGGAACTGTACCAGGCGCGCCGAATTGTAGATAGCGGTGATAGAGCCCGGGGGCAGGAAGCTCGCGTACATGGTGTTTATCAGCATTGAAAGCTGGTCCTGGGCCAGCGTTAGGGCCGCCGGGGCCGCGGCGAGCAGGGCCGGCGCCGCCCCTAGGTTCCTGAAAGGGTTTGAAAAAGCCAGCCCGTAGCCCTCGCTTCTGAGCGGCGGCAGCAGCGCCAAGGCCTGCAGCAGCCCGGAGGCCGAAGCCACTCCGGCTACCAGTATTATTTTGCCCCGCGCGTCGAGCCCGCCGAACAGGCCGTAATGGAAGGCGGCCAGCACCGCTATTATAGAAATTGAAAAAAAAGCGGGGGCAAGCGCGGGAAGAAAGAATTTGCGCGCGGAGTTGAGGGTTGCGGTGAAAAGCGCCGCCGAGTTTACAAAGATGAGGTGCGGCATGAAAACCGCCGCGAGCAGGGCGGTAAGGGCCAGCTGGCCCGGCAAGTCCCGGAATCCCCAGGCGGCCAGGGTGACCATTTGCTCCCGGAAAATGATCCCGCCGGCGCAAAAAAGGGCTGAACCCCAGAAGATAATCGTCCAGGCAGAGGAGAAAAAACCGGCTTCGGCCTCTTTCCCTTGTGGTTTTTCCTTTTCCAGCAGGGGGATGAAGACCGCATTAAGGGCGCCTTCCCCTACTGTCCGCCTGAATACGTTCATCAGCCGGAAAGCGGCGTAATAAGCGTCAGCCAGGGCCCCGCCGCCGAAAAAAGCCACCAGGAAGGCGTCCCGCGCATATCCCAGGGCCTTGGTTATAAGGCCGGCCCCGGCTATTGCGGACAGGCCCCGCGCGAAGGAGGGGCTTTTTGGGACCGCCGCGGCGGGATTTGCTTTTTTAAGCATAGAATGATAGACTATGTGTACTATGGCAAAACTAAAGACCGGAAGACATACCAGCGCTATTAAAGCCTGGCGCAAATCAGTGAAGCTGGCCTCCAAAAACAGGGGCGTAAAAACCAGAATTCACGACGCATCAAAAGAGTTCAGCGCTCTCGTCGCCAAGAAGGACATAGAAAACGCGCAGAAAATGCTGCCCAAAACCTATGCCCTGCTCGACAAGGCCGCTAAGTCCGGGACTATACACTGGAAAGCAGCCGCGCGGAAGAAATCCCGCGTTGCCGCCCGTGTAAAGTCCATGGCGCAGAACCCCGCGTAGAACAAACTTCTTTTCTTAATGCCGTTTTGAACTTCGGTTTCAATACGGCTTCAGTTCAGAATAGCTATCCCCGGCGCAGTCAGCCGGGGTTTTGCTTTGGCTTCTTGCGGTTCCCCGGGGCATTATCCGCACTGAGGGTCCCGGCCTACCTGGTTGAAGTTATCTCGTAAACCAGCTGGCGCAGAACCAGTCCCGGTTCTCTTTTTGAGGAGGATTTCAGAAGCTCCTCCGCCTCAAGGCAGCGCCTGAGGGCGCGTAAAAGTTTTTCTTCCGTGTAGTTGCCCGCGTCCCGCAGGGCCGCGTGGTACTGGCCCGGGGACATCCCGGCCTGGTAGCAGGCCGCGGGGCCTTCCCCGGACAGCCGCTTTACCTTGAGCAGTCTCTCTACCGCTTTGGAAGTCTGGGCCAGCAGCGCCAGGGGTTCGGCGCCAAAAGCCAGCATCCTGGCCGCGGCCTCCGCGGCCCGGGCGGGGTTTTTTGAGCAGACCGCGTTAGAGAGCTCGAAGGGGTTCTGCGTTCGCGCGAAGCCGGCCAGCGCAAGCGCGTCGTCAGGGCCGAAAAATCTGTTCTGGCCGTGCATGTAGAGGATTATCTTCTCGGCTTCTCCGTCCAGCGTGACGGAATCCGTCCCAAGCAGTTCTACAAGAAGCTCCAGCGCTTCTCCGTCCGCCTTTACGCCCTTAGCGAGCAGCGCCGAGTTAAGATGTTCAACGGCCTGGTGCCCGGACATCGGGTCAAAATTCACCACGGCGGATTCCGGGCCGAGCGCGCCGGGGATCGGGTCCTGCTTCTCTCTGGGCCAGTCGGACAGTATAAGCAGGCAGGCGCTGGGGCAGGGGTCCGCAAGGTAAGCGAGCAGAGCCTTGAGCGGTTCCTTTTTAAGCTTCTCAACCCTTTTAAGCGCTACAAAGCGTATTTCTGCCAGCATAGGGGCCGTCTGGGCTTCATCGAGGGCCTGGGACAGGTCCGCGGTTTCGGCGTCCCGCACGGAAAAATTGAACGCCTCGGGCCTGAAAACGCCTTCAAGGCGTTTGAGGGCGGCGTCTTTCAGCGCGGTTTCTTCGCCGCAGAGGTAATATACCGGCCGGGTTTTGTTTTTGGCCCATTCATCGGCCAGCGCTTTGGGGGTCAGGGTTTGCATGGTCAGGGGTTAGGGTTTACTCCTCCGGGCGGCTGCTTGTTGTCCTGCGCCCCGGGCAGCTTTTTCTGGGAGGCGCTGGATACCGAGCCGAAACCCGAGACCGTGCGCAGGACTACATCCTTGGCCAGTATTTCCCAGAGGGCCTCCCTGGCCTGTTCTTCGGTCAAACCGCCGGGCAGGTTGGCGGCGGAATACACCTTGGTTACCTGCAGGGCCGGCTCTTCCCAGAGGTAGCGGTTCTGTTCGCGGTCCAGCAGGCGGAGGCCGGCTATCACGTTAAGCTTGTATACCGTGGGCACCAGGTTCACGTCGTATTGGATAGGGGTGAGTATATAGTGGCTTATCTCTCCGACTATTACTCCCTGCGCCGAGGCTTCCGGGGAAACCGCATATTCCCCGTTCTTCAGGAATTCGTCTATCACTTTCAGCGTGATTTTTTCTTCAAGCCCGAACTGCTGGGTCTTGTTGGCGAAAGGCCTTACGGCTATGCGCTTGATGTATATCGGAAGCTTCTGCTCGGCCGGGTTGTAGATTATATCCGAACTCGCAGAGCATCCTGCAAGGCCCATGACAGCGGTTATCAATATCAGTTTCTTCATATTTCCCCCATGCTAGACGGGAAGAGGCGTAGCGCGCAAGGCGCTCCTTGTCCTCCAGTCCTCCAGTCCTCTAGTCTTCTATCACTTGACCACAATGCTTACAAGCCGGCCCGGAACCACTATAACTTTCAGCACGGTCTTCCCGGCTGTATGCGAAGAGGCGGCTTCCAGGGCCAGGCGCTTTATTTCTTCCTGCGGCGTGGTTTCCTTGACCGTCAGCCGCTCCCTGACCTTCCCGTTTACCTGTACCGGGATCTCGATGTCGCGGGAGGAGATTACGGTCTTGTCCGCCTTGGGCCAGGCCTGGCCCATCAGGCTGGCCTCTCCGCCCGAGAGCTCCCACAGTTCGTCGGTGACGTGCGGGGCGAAAGGGTGCAGCAGGCGCAGGAAAGTTTTAAAGTCCTCGCTTGAGGTGGTCTTCCGCTCCGTCAGGCGGTTAAGGTAGACCATCAGCGCGGAGATGGCCGTGTTGAACCTGAGCGACTCGATGTCGGCGCCGACTTTTTCTATGGTCTGGTGGCGCAGCAGTATAAGGTCCGGCGCGGAGGCCCCGTCGTCAGTAAGCGAGGCGTGGCGCTCCAGGCCCCAGGCGTAGGCGCGCTTGATGAACCGGTAAACTCCCTCTATGCCGCGCATGTTCCAGGGCTTGGAGTCCTCGAGCGGGCCCATGAACATCTCGTACAGGCGGAAAGCGTCTGCGCCGTAGCGCTCCAGGACCTCGTCCGGGTTGACCACGTTCTTTTTGGACTTGGACATCTTCTCGACAACCGGCTTTATTGTCTCGCCGTCGGGAGTCGTAGCGGTGCCGTCCTCGGCTATCTCCAGGTCCTTGTATGAGCGGTAGAGCCCCTTTGCGTCCCTGTAGGAATAGGAAAGGATCATGCCCTGGTGTATGAGTTTCTTGAAAGGTTCGTTGGTGGAGACCAGGCCCAGGTCGAACAGAACCTTGTGCCAGAAGCGCGCATAGAGCAAATGCAGCACTGCGTGCTCCGTGCCGCCGATATAGAGGTCTACCGGCATCCAGGCCTTCTCAAGTTCCTTGTCCACGAACGCCGAAGGGTTCTTGGGGTCTATGTAGCGCAAATAATACCAGCAGGAGCCGGCCCACTGCGGCATAGTGTTGGTTTCGCGTTTGCCCGCTCCGCCGCAGGCGGGACACTTGGTATTCACCCAGGTATCTATAGCGGCAAGGGGGGATTCCCCGGTGCCGGTGGGCTGGTACTTCTCAACTTCAGGCAGGAGCAACGGCAATTCGCTTTCCGGTATCGGCACGATCCCGCACTTCGGGCAATGGACCAGAGGTATCGGTTCTCCCCAGTAATGCTGACGGGAGAAAACCCAGTCACGCAGTTTGAAATTCACCTTGGCGCGGCCTATGCCCTTCTCCTCGAGCCAGGCGGTTATCTTCTTCTTGGCTTCGGGGGTGGGGAGGCCGTCTATGATGCCGGAATTGATAGAGATGCCGTCGCCGCAGAAAGCGCCTTCGCCCTTCCAGTCGGAGGGGGCCTTCAGCACTTCAATGATCTTCAGCCCGAATTTAACGGCGAACTCGTGGTCGCGGTCGTCGTGGGCGGGCACCGCCATTATGGCGCCGGTACCGTAGGTGGTCAGCACGTAGTCGGCCGTCCAGACGGGCAGTTTCTCGCCGTTGACCGGGTTCACGGCGTAGGCGCCGGTGAACACGCCGGTCTTGTCCTTGGCCAGCTCGGTGCGCTCCAGGTCGCTTTTGTTGGCGGCGGCCGCCACATAGGCTTCCACGGCGGTCTTTTGTTCCGGGGTGGTGAGTTTTGCCGTCAGCGGATGCTCGGGCGCGATCACCATGTAGGTGGCGCCGTAAAGGGTGTCGGGGCGGGTGGTAAAAACGGTCAGCTTGCCGCCACCGGTCAGTTCAAAGTCCACTTCCGCGCCCTCGGAGCGGCCTATCCAGTTTTTCTGCATAAGCATCGTGGAATTGGGCCAGTCGGTGCCGGCCAGGTCCGCGAGCAGCCTGTCGCCGTAGGCGGTGATCCTGAGCATCCATTGCCGGAGGTTCTTTTTTTCTATCGGGGTCTCACAGCGGTCGCACTTGCCCTGGAAGACCTCCTCGTTGGCCAGGCCGGTCTTGCACTTTGGGCACCAGTTTATCGGGCTGGTCGCTTCATAGGCCAGCCCTTTTTTGAACAGCTGCAGGAAGATCCACTGGGTCCAACGGTAATAGGCCGGATCTGTCGTGTGGATCTCGCGGTCCCAGTCGTAACTGAAGCCCAGCGAGTTTATCTGGCGCTTGAAGGTGGAGCAGTTCTTCTCCGTGGTAATTCGCGGGTGTACGCCGGTGGAGATGGCGTAATTCTCGGCGGGCAGGCCGAAAGCGTCCCAGCCCATGGGATGCAGAACTTCAAAGCCTTTCATGCGCTTGTAGCGGCAAAGGATATCGGTGGCGGTGTAGCCCTCCGGGTGTCCTACGTGCAGCCCGTCGCCCGAAGGATAAGGGAACATGTCCAGGCAGTAAAATTTTGGTTTTCCCGGGAGGCTGGCGGTCTTGAAAGCCCCCTGTTCCTTCCAGCGGGCCTGCTGGCGCGAGTCAATTTCCTGCAGTGTGCGGGCGTCTGTCGTGGTCACTTGGAAGCCTCCATGCTTTTGCCCTTCTTAAGGCGGTCAAAAATTATTCTTACCGAGCCCTTTGAGGCCCGGACCTGGTACTTATCGGGGTTTGCGCCCTCGGGTACGGAGATAATACGCTGGCGCCGCTTCATAAAAAAGGAAGATGAATTGCTGCCGTCCGGGTTGGTGACCAGCCTTTTTTCTTCCAGCCTGTAATTCATTTTTATGCGTTTGGCGTCTATGTTTATCTTCATCGAGTCTTTTTCGGCTTTCGGGGCTTTGAGCTTTACTGTAATATGGTCCTTATCCGAAACCACTTCCGGGTTGAGGTCGGCGGGCGACATCTTTTCCGACACCCATTTGCCGTAGGACTCGTCGAACCGGTTCTGTCCCGCGCCGAGCTTTGAATTAATTTTCTTCTGCGCCAGCTCGATATCCCTGATGGGGTCCTCGGAGCCGGAGAAAAAAGAATCGTTGAAGATAGAGTCGAAATCCTCGGAGCCTATCGGCTGCCCGGACTGGATCTTGCCGTTTATCTTGCCCAGCCAGCCGTCGATGTTCCGGATCAGGTCCTGGCTTAGCTGCTCAGAGTCCACGGCTTGCTCCTGAGCGGCCGGCGCGGGGGACGCGGTTAAGAAAAGCAGGAGGACAGGGGCGGCCGGTATTAGGTTCATATTTACATATATTTTATCAAATAAGGGAGGGGGGCGGCTGTATCGATAGCGACAGGAAGCGGCAGGCGCCCGGAAACCGGCGGCGGCAAGACCCTGCGCGGACTTTATGGTTTCACGCGGTTTACCTTGCTAATTGGGCCCGAAGCGGCTTTCCGGCTACAGTTTTTTAAGAAGAGCGGCGGTTTTCAGGTTCATCACGCGGCGTTTTGCGGGGGTATCGTCCTCCATCCCGGCGAGGTGCAGGGCGCCGTGCGCGGCGAGTACAAGAAGTTCCGTAGGCAGGGAATGCCCCATTGCGCGCGCCTGGCGGGCGGCTACCGGCAGGCAGATATAGATCTCGCCCCATTCCGCGCCGGGGACAGGGGAGGGGGGAAAGTTGAAAGCGATGACGTCGGTCAGGCGGTTTTTGCCGAGAAAGCGGCGGTTAAGGGCCTTGATCCCGGGCCCGTCAGTGAAAATCAGGTTGACTTGCCTCCGGGAATTCCGCGCGCCAAGCCCCAGCGCGGCGGCTTTGGCCAGTGTCGCCTTCGCCGCTCTCACTTCCGGGGCGGGGGTAAATTTAAAAAATATATTTACGGGCATAATTTGGAGAACCGGAGGATTCTGGGATTGGCCGGAACGATACCCATCCCAATCTTGCCAGGTTCCAGCTAGTTCTTTAATTTTTCTTTTCCCACTTTTCGTAGGCGGCAAGAATCTCTTTAACCAGCGGGTGGCGCGCGACGTCTTTACCGGTAAAATTCACGAATTTAACCGCAGGCACTTTTTTCAGGATGTCTTTTATCAGCAGAAGTCCCGAGCGGTCCTTCTCAATCAGATCTATCTGGGTGAGGTCGCCGGTTATCACTATTTTAGACGACATCCCCATGCGGGTGAGGAACATTTTCATCTGCTCGGGCAGGGTATTCTGCGCTTCGTCGAGGATTATAAAGGCGTTTTCAAGCGTGCGGCCGCGCATATAGGCCAGCGGCACGGTCTCTATAAGATCTTCGGCGCGCATGGACCTGAATTTGTCCGGCCCGACCAGGTCGTGGAAAGCGTCGTAAAGGGGGCGCAGGTAGGGGTGTACTTTTTGAGAGATATCCCCCGGCAGATAGCCCAGTTTCTCCCCGGCCTCGATTATAGGCCGGGTAAGAACTATGCGTTTTACTTCTTTGGAGTGCAGGGCGCGCAGCGCGCAGACGGCGGCCAGGTAGGTCTTGCCCGTTCCCGCAGGCCCGACCCCGACGACCATGGGGTGCGAGCGTATGGCCTCGGTATATATTTCCTGGTTCCCGGTGCGGGGTTTTATCAGTACCCCGAAATTGGTCTTGTAAAGTACGCCTTCCGGCAGCGGCGGGATTATTTCAGGGCGGGCGTCTTCCTGGCTGAGGCGGTTTGTGTAAAAACTTTCAAGGGCTTGCTGCAGGCGCGTCAGGGCTTTTTCAACCGCGGCCGGGTTCCCTTTGAGAGTGAGGTCGGCGCTTTCGGTTTCAGGGTGCTGTTTAACGTAAACCTGCACCTTCAGCGCCCGTTCCAGCTCGCGCAGGTCTTCTTCGTCCTCGCCAAGTATGGCCAGGATCTCTTCCCTGTTTTTAAGCCTGAATTTCCTGGTGTTCATAAAAAGGGGGGCCAGAGGACCGGAAGATTAGAGGATTAGCAGGTAAGGAACTCCTAATCTTATCCCTGTCTCGCTATTCCTCTGGTCTTTTCGACTTACTGCCACTTTGAGATGCCGCGCGGAATAACCACTATCCCGTCGGGGTCTATATAATAATGCTGGGCGTCCAGGTCGTGGTTGTAGCCTATGGTGGATTTCGCTTCAATGGTGTTATAGCGGTCCGCTATCACTTTCTTCATGCGCGTCCCGGCCTTTATTTCGCAGGCGTCCATGATTATGCAGTCCTCCAGCTGGCACTTCTCGTGTATTATGACGTCGTTGGAAAGTATGCAGCGCTTCAGTGAGGACTGGTTGATCACACAGCCGTCGCAGACCATGCAGTCCTGCAGGTTAGACTCGATTATTTTCGCGGGGGCCGTGGTGTTGCGGGAGTCCTGTACCGGCCAGGCCTTATTGTTCAGGTCCAGCTTGGGCCTGGGGCCGAGCAGGTCCATATGGGTCTGCCAGAAGGTTTCCATGGTTCCCACGTCGCGCCAGTAGTTCTTTTCCTCGTAGCTCTTTATTCCGGGCAGTTTCTGCTCGGCGAAGTTATAGGCGAATACCCGGTAGCGCTTGTGGATATTGGGCAGTATGGTTTTGCCGAAGTCCAGCGCCGCGGCCTCTCCGGATTCCTCATGAAGTATTTTAACCAGCGCGTCGTAACTGAAAATATAGTTGCCCATCGAGGCGAAGACGGAGCCGGGATTCCCGGACAGGGGTTTCGGGTTCTTAGGTTTCTCCTCGAACCCGGTTATGCGGTTCTTGGCGTCCACGACCAGCGTCCCGAAGCGGTAAGCCTGCTTGATCGGGACGGTTATGGCGGACACGGTCACATCGGCCTTGCTGGCCACATGGAAATCTATCATCTGCCGGATATCCATCCTGTAGATGTGGTCCGCCCCGAATACCGCCACCAGGTCGGGCTTGTAGTCGTTAATGAGGTTCATGTTCTGCTTTACCGCGTCGGCCGTGCCGCGGTACCACATTTCTCCCAGCCGCATCTGCGGGGGCACGATGGTTATGAAATGGCTTTTGGTGATGCCGCCCAGGTTCCAGGTGGAGCGCAGGTACTCTATGAGGGACTGGGACATGTACTGCACCAGCACGTAATTGGAATAAATGCCGGAATTTATGAAGTTTGAAAGCACGAAGTCGATGATGCGGTACTTCCCGCCGAACGGCACGGCGGGCTTGGAGCGTTCCTTAGTGAGCGGGTAAAGTCTTTCTCCCTTGCCGCCCGCCATGATAATGCCAATGGTTTTCATAAAAATCCCCTTTGTCAGGTCTGTGCCGTGTTTCTTCCCGGCCAGGCGCGGTTAACTTATAGCGTCCATTATTTCCCGCAGGTCCCTGCCCAGGCACAGGAACACCGGCTTGTCCACTACGGTGTAATTTTTGATGCGCTTCTGCCTCAGCTCCTGTGTTGCCGAGATGAGGTCTTCCATTGTGCGCGCTTCCCTGGCTACTATTATCTCCTGGTCATCAAGGCCGTAGGAGAGGAAAAAATTCTCCTGTATTTCCTTGTAGCGGGTAAAGACCTGCCTCCGCTCCGTCAGAAGGGTTTCTCTTTCTTCCTCGGAGAGTTCGTACCAGGTATGCGCTTTTACCACGGGGTGAAGCAGCATGTAGCGGTAGCGGCCGAAAGTTTCTTTTGGCAGAAAGCCGAAATCCAGGTCTTTTTTCAGCTGGGCCGTTTCGGGACCGTGGTGCACTCCGAGGAAAGAGTGTACCGGGGTGAAATATTTCCCGGCTCCGGTGGAAAAGGTGCGCGCGCAGATTTCCTGCAGATAGGACAGGTCGTCCGACATGCGCCAGAAAAGCATGTCCGAATCGGAGCGCAGTCCTGAAACCATATAGGTGCGCAGGAATAGTTTCTCCTGGCAGGCGCCTACCATGTTCTCGAATTCCTGTTTGGCGGCTATCTTCTCGTTGGAAATCAGACGCCGGAATTCCGGCTGCAGCTTCAGGAACATGAAGCTGGAGTAAATATTAGAGCTTTTTTTTATCTTTTCCATTTTTCGCCTCCGCGGCGGGGAGGACCGGCTCCAGGTACATAGAGCTGTGTCCCAGTATCTCTATTTCTCCGGCGGTTTCCAATCCGGATTTAATCTCGGTTATCAGGAAGCGCCTGCCGTCGGATTCTATCACAT
Source organism: Elusimicrobia bacterium CG1_02_56_21 (assembly GCA_001871115.1). Taxonomy (GTDB): domain Bacteria; phylum Elusimicrobiota; class Elusimicrobia; order Elusimicrobiales; family UBA9959; genus UBA9959. Next base: position 11,485 of record MNUR01000056.1, read on the forward strand.
GTCCGCGGGGTACAAGCATGGTGTTCTCGCTCTTGCCCACAAAGAGCGTTCCGTCGTACTGCTGGCCTATCTTTATCCCGTCTTTCAGGTCCAGCACTTCCATCCAAAGCCGGTAAATAAGGGGGGCCCCTTTCAGGCTTACGAAGTTGACAAGGGTGGTGTCATACTTCTCGTCCGGGCTCCGCACATGTTCCACCTTTGCGTTCATCCCTGGCGCCAGTTTTGAATATAAAGGTTCGGTGTTCTTTCCTACTATCACCACCTTTTTAGCTATCGTGAAAAGGCGGTCCCCCCTGTTCACGCGGGTCCCGGGTTGTATGTAAATGTTGGTGACCATGCCCTGAGTCCCGGGCTTGATCTCTTTATAGCTGTAGACGTCCTGCCAGCGCCGTGCCGTCTGCTTGCGGGACTCCTCCGAGCTGGAGTCCAGCAGCGCAGCCATTTCCGTAGAGACCATGCGCGCCAGCAGGGTTTTAGGCGAGGCGAAGCTGAATATTTCCGCCTGCAGCTCCTCGATGCGGCCGTCAAAAGGAGCGAAAATATCGTAGGTATCCTGGGCGGTGGTAATTCCCGTGACGGGGGTGTTGACTACTATGTCCCCGGTCTTTATCTGCTGTTGCCGAAGCCCTTCGCGGACGGGGGACTTCGTGATTCCGGTTCCGGCCGGGGCCGCCGCGTAAGCGGGGCAGGTCAGGAGAAGAGCCGCGCAGTTGAGCAGTATTCTTTTCATTTGGCAGCTGCCGCCTGTTGCGGGTCTTTGTCCCCGGGGGCTTGGCGCAGCTTTGACCAGGCTTCCCAGGTCCACGGCATTTTTGCGCGGAAGATCTCCGCTATGGCGTCGGCGTACTGCCGTATTTCTTGCTGTGCGTGCGCGTCGGCGCGCAGGCTGATGAAATTGAGCAGGCTGCGGGCGTTTATGCTCCAGTGGAACTGCGTATACTGGGCCACAGGCAGCACCATGCGGGCCATTTCCCTGGCGGCTCCGGCTTCCAGGAGCTCCCGGTAAGCGGAGAAGGCGGCTTTTATGGCCTTGTCGTAAACGGCCAGCATCTTTTCCTGCTCCAGTTCTCCGGAGCGGACGGAGCCCTGGCGGTTTATCTTGTCCTGGGCCCTGAAGGCGCCCGGGTAATAAAATTCCTCCTGCACCTCCGTATAGCGGGCGGAGATCTCATTGTAGGAAGCGATGCGGTGGCGCATCCACTGCCTGGCCACGAAGATAGGGCACTTTATATGGAACTGGAAAACCGAGTGTTCGAACGGGCTGAGATGCCCGTTAGCCAGCAGGTAGCCCAGCAGTTTTTTGTCCTGCGCCTCGCCCTTGGAGACCGAGCCGAAAGAGACCCTTGCGGAATCCACGGCACGCTGATCGCCGCCCATGAAGTCCACCAGTTTTACAAAGCCTTTATCCAGCGTTGTGTATACGTCCTGCCCTGTTTTGATTACTGTTTCAGACATGCGCCCTCCGCGGGCTGCGCCCGCTGCTTTTCTTTGATAAATTGATACAAAATTATATACTTTTACAAGGTCTAATGAAAGAAAAAGCCGCCATGAAAACAAAATTCAGCCGTCAGGCCGTAATTCTCGCGCGCAGTCCGGCGCTGCGCTCCCTGGAAAAGATAATGAAAATGCTGCTCGCCCCGGGCGGCTGTCCGTGGGACCGCCGGCAGACTCATTCCAGCCTGCTTAAATACCTGCGTGAAGAGGCCGGCGAGGTGAGCCAGGCCGTCCGCAAAAAGGACTGGGAGAACCTGAAAGAGGAGCTGGGTGATGTCCTCCTGCAGGTGGTATTCCACAGCGCGCTGGCCCAGAGGGACGGGCGTTTTTGTCTGGGCGACGTGATCAAAAGCATAAACGCCAAGATGGTCCGGCGCCATCCTCATGTTTTTGCGGGCGGGAAGCTTGACACTCCCGGGCAGGTGCTTCGTCAGTGGAAGCAGATAAAGAAAGAAGAAAAAGCATCCGCCGCGGTGTCGGCCGGGCTTAAAAAAGCAGGCCGCGGCCGCAAAAAATGAACCCCGGAAAACTGGCGCGCCTTATCTATCCGGGGTTCAGGGTCGGGACCTCCGATCCCGGCCAGGCCCTTAAACTTATTGAACTCGGCGTAGGCGGCTTCTGTTTTTACGGCGGAAAGGCAGCAGAGGTCTATGAAACTACCCGCGCCTTCAGGTCTGCCTCCGAAACCCCTCTTTTAATAGCCTCGGATTATGAGAACGGCGCCGGCCAATGGGTCCTCGGCGCAACAGAACTGCCTTCCAGTATGGCGATAGGCGCTTCAGGCTCCGAGACGCTTGCCAGGAGAAAAGGCGAGATAACCGCCCTCGAGGCCAGGGCTCTCGGAGTGGACTGGGTTTTCGCCCCGGTAGTAGACCTTGCCTCGGAACCTTCAAATCCTATAGTCAATGTCCGCGCTTTCGGGGCGGACCCGAACCTGGTTTCCGTGCTGGCCGGGGCGTATCTTTCCGGCTTAAGCTCCCAGGGCGCGCTTTCAACCCTTAAACATTTTCCGGGCCACGGAGGCACAGGAACGGATTCCCACCTGGAACTGCCGGTCCTGGATAAAAATCCGCAGGCCCTGGAGGAGGGTGACCTTAAGCCTTTCAGGTCGCTGCTTAACCGGGCGGATTCCGTAATGGCCGGGCACCTCATGCTGCCGGAATTGGACCGGGCCGGACCGGCCTCGCTTTCCGAAAGGCTCCTGACCGGGCTGCTGCGAAAAAAAATGAAATACGGGGGCGTGGTGCTCACGGACGCGCTGGAGATGAAGGCGGTCTCAAAAGCCCCGCGCGCGGGGGTTAAAGCTTTTCTCGCGGGGGCGGATATCCTGCTTGTCCCTGACGACCCCTTTGCCCTGCATTCCGAGCTGGTGGACGCTTTCAACAGCGGGGTAATCACCGCCGCCGCGGTTGAGCTGGCGCTGGCGAGGCAGGCCCTGCTGGTGCGCAAACTTTCTCCTTTCCGCCCGGACCCTTCATGTTTTAACATTCTCCGCTGCCCTGAGCATTTGTCTTTTAATTCCGAGGCGGCGGCCGGCTGCCTTGCCTGGGCTTTCGGCGGCGGGAGTTTCGCGCTGAGACCGGGTGAAACCGTAGGGTATTTTGAACCGCTCACTTCTTCCAGGGACTGGAAGGGAAATTTTTTCGCGGAAGAGCTGGCCCTGCTCGGGGCCCGCGTGGAGCCTTTTGCGCCGGGCTGCGGAATGAAGCTGGCCGCCGGCTGCTTTTCAAAACCGAAGGCCGGCAGCGGCAGTATAAACCTTTCCCCGGAAGAGAAGGCGGCCCTCGCGGGAGCCGTATCCGGCGCGGCTGATTCGGTGGCTCTGGCTTTCGGCAGCCCTTTTGTCCTCAACGGGCTCAGGCCCGCGGCCGCGCTCTGCGCTTTCTGCCCGCTCGAGGAATTTCAAAGAACCGCGGCGCGCGTGCTTTTCGGGGTAGCCCGCGCGGGCGGGACAATGCCGGTAAATATTGACAGGCTCAGTGACGAGGGAACACACTATGAATGAAACAGCCGCATTTGAACAGATCACAGGCCTTGCGCCGCTGGACTACGCACTGCTGGCGGCGGCCGTCGCGGCGCTTTTTGCGATCGCTTACTTTAAAGGAAGGGGCGAAAAAGACACGCAGGATTACTTTCTCGGCCGCAGGAAAACCCCTGTCTGGGTAGGGACTCTTTCCTTTGTAGCCACGGAGATAAGCGCGATGACCATTGTCGGCGTCCCGCCGATAGGCTTCGCTGAAAACTGGCAGTACCTGCAGTTTTTTATCGGCTCAGCCTCGGCACGCGTGCTGATAGCCTTCTTTTTCATCCCGGCTTTCTACAGGTTCAACTGCACTACAATTTATGAATTCCTTAAACACCGGTTCGGCTCCGAGACGCAGTACGCCGGCTCGGCTTTCTTTTTTGTCACCCGGCTTTTCGCTTCGGGCGTGCGGCTTTACGCCGCTTCGCTGGCCGTAGCCGTTATAATGGGCTGGCAGCTGGGTTATACTCTGGCCTTCTTTACCGTGGTCAGCGTGGTCTTCATAGGTTTCGGGGGCATAAAGGCCGTGCTGTGGACAGGGGCTTTCGAGGCCGTGATCTTTTATGTCGCCGGCACGGCGATAGCCGGCTATTTGATCCTTCATATAGACGGCGGCTTTTCCGGGGCCTGGCAGCTGGCTTCGGAGGCCGGCAAGCTTTCTATCTTTAATGTAGGCTGGGGCGTCAAAGACCCTAATTTGCTCTGGGTGGCCGTACTTAACGGAGTCTTCGGTTCTATGGCCGCTTTCGGCACGGACCAGGAACTTATGCAGCGCCTGCTGACGCTTGAAACCAGGAGGGAAAGTCAGAAAACCATTATAGCCACCATCTTCGCCAGTTTCCCCGTAACCGCGCTTTACCTGGGGATAGGCACGCTGCTCTTTGTTTTTTACAAACAGAATCCGGGGCTGCCCCTTCCGGCCAATCCCGACAGTATCCTGTCTCATTTCACCGTGCACATCCTGCCTGCCGGGCTCAAAGGCCTTGTGCTTACGGCCGTGGTTCTGGCCAGCATAGACTCGCCGTTAAGTTCTCTTTCTTCTTCTTTTGTAACGGATATCTACAGGCCGCTGATAAGAAAAAACGCCCCCGAGAAACATTATCTGATTGTTTCGCGGATCAGCGTGGGCTGCTTCGGGCTGCTCCTCGCGGGCATAGCCTGGCTGTGCGCCGCCGGTTCCGGCCGCATGCTTTGGCTGGCCTTCAAAATAAACGGCGTTACGGCCGGCAGCCTGCTGGGAGTTTTCCTGCTGGGCCTGCTGACAAAGCGGGCCGTTAACAAGGGGAATGTGCTGGCCATGGTCTTCAGCGCGGCGCTGGCCGGGTTTGTTCTTTACCTCTCGGAAAAAGGAATTGCGCCGATAGGCTGGAGCTGGATAATAGTGATAGGCACCGTTTCAACTTTCAGTATCGGCTGGCTGCTGTCCCCGCTGGAACACAGGTTCGGCTCTAAAGCGGTTAAATAGCGGACCGGCTAAAAATAAAAACCGCCGGCTGGTAAGGCCGGCGGTTTTTGTCGGGCGACGGGATTTTCCTAAATCCCGGGGACGTCTGTCAGCATCTCCAGCATATTCTTTGAGCGTTTGTCCTTGGGGTTATGTTTGAAGGCCTCGCGGAAAGCTTTGGCGGCTTCCATGTTCCGGTAAAGCCCGAGATAGGCCTGCCCCAGTTTGTACCAGGCCGTGGCGGAGGAAGGGCTGGTTTTAAGCAGTTTCTCCAGCACATCCACAGCGTCCTGGAAGCGCCTCCGCTGAAGATAGTCTTCCGCCATATGATAGTAGACTATCCGCGTTTCGGGGCTGGTTTCTTTGACTCTTTGGAAGTGGTGAAGCGACTGGTCCGCGTGTCCTTTGTGATAGTAGGCGAAACCCAGATAATAATGGGCCATAGCCAGGTCGGGATCTATTTTTATAGCTGCCTCCAGCTCTCTTATCGCTTCATCAAGGCGCGCTAGCCTGTAATAGGCTATACCTATGCGCAGGTGTACTACCGCAAGGTCGGGCTTTATCTTGAGGGCTTTGCGGTAGATGTCTATGGATTGGAGAATGAGCCCTTTGCTGAAATAAAGGTTCGCAAGGCTGTCCCAGGACCAGAAATCCCCGGGATTTTTTTTAAGGCGTTTTTCCAGGTCCATCGCGAGGGATTTGAGCTTTTTGTTCCCGGGAGGAATCTGAGCTAAAACACCGGTGAGAAAGGTTTGGGCAATTTTCACTTGAGTTCTCCTAAATATGTTGATCGTAGACCTGTGGTAACCCCGTTTTTATTCTACCACATCTGGCCTCGCTGGTAAATTCCCGGGCGCTTAAAAAAGCCGCCTGCCGGTTCCCGTTAAGGCGGGACGGCAGGCGGAACCAGGCCGTAGCTGCAAGCCCGGCCTGGCTTGTGGACCGCGGGCTCAGGCTTAGTTAGTGCTCTTGAGCAGGTGTTCTTTGCGGTTCTTTATTTCGTCTTCAAGTTTTTCGAATTTTTCTTTGGTCTTTTCCCTGGTTTCGTCCATCCACTCGCCGAGCTGCAGCCGCGTGGCTTTGCCGGTTTTGGGGGCGAACAGTATCCCTATGGCCGCTCCTATCAGGGCTCCCGTCAGAAAGGAACCTATTATTTCTCCGCCTTTGTTTTCAGACATGGTGTCCTCCGTATAAATTCAAGTAGAGTTCGACTAAATCTTATACATTGCCGCGGTCTTTGTCAAATCTTATAATAAGGCTGTATGAAGAGGCTGCCCCTGCTCCTGGCGATACTGCTGTTCCCGTGCTGTGCGGCGGCTTATCAATATGACGCGCGGCTGAGCTCCAGGCTGAAAAAAGAGTTCGAGGCCCAGCTCCGCTCCGTTCCCGCGGGCCGGGAACTTTACGGCAGGCTGGCGAAGTCCGGGGGGTACTCCGCCATGCGCGTCCTCGTCCGCGGCGATGCCTCCCCCTGCCTTGCCTGGTTCGACCCTCAGGAAAACGCGGTATATTTCAATTCCAGGTTTATTCTCAGGTTTTTCGAAGCCAAAGGTTTTAAGGACGCTAAGGTGGTGGAGGTTCTCTGGGACAATAAGAAGGTGCGCGCCGAGCTGGTTAAATATGCCGGAGCGGTCTATGTGCATGAGCTTGTTCACGCCGTGCAGTGCTATCTCTATCCGGAATACCGCCAGGACGCCGGGGCCAACCCGCTGGAATTTGAATATGAAGCCTACCTTACCGAAGACATCTACGTCCATGAACGCATGAAGGCCGACCCCGCGCTGCTTAAGAAGTTCATCCGCGGCGCTTATACGGACCTCTATACCGAGAATATGTTCGGCAGCTATTTTACCCTGTCTTTGGACATTAACCGCTATAAAGAAAAGATACGCCGGTTCTACGAGGAGGAACTGGGCGGGTATCTGAGCCTCGAAAGCGCCGAGACCATTCAAAAGAACCGCAATGCAGACTCGAAGATCCTCGCTTACGCGGCCGGGGACGGGGAGAGTTACGAGCAGGCCGGTCTCTCACTTGCCCGGCTGCAGAAGGAAAAAGCCGAGTACGCAAGCTTCCTTGAGGATTTTTATAAAACCCGCTGGCCGGCTTTCAGCGGAGACGCGCTTTTTTTCCTGGGCTCCATCGCGCTGGAGGAGAAAAATTACCCGCTGGCGCTGGACTGCCTGGCGGGGGCGGACGCGAACTCGGCCGGTTACGAGCCTGAGCCGGGCGTGCTTAATTCGCTTAAAACAAGCGGCGCCCTCGCCATACTGGAGGCGGCTTCTTTTATCCGCGATAATTCAAAAAAAATGGACATAGAGACCCTGAGCCAGCATTTAAAATCCCTTGATAAGGCCTGCGCCGCGACCGGGCGCCCGTTCCCGGAGGATCTGCTGGAGTCGAAGAATTCCGTCTACCCCAGGGCAATGGCTTATTACGCCAAAAAGCACGCGTCCGAAACCGATCCGGCCAGGAAGGACTACTACAAGGAGAATCTGGATTTCTTCGCGGCCGCGTCCGGGCCCGCAGGGGGCGCTCATTGAAAAAATCTTTTTCCTTGAACTGCTCCCGTTATATTGAGTAAATTGTAAATATTAATATCGTCGGCAGGGTCTTATATTCCACCGGAGGAACTTATGATAGACATCACAAAGAATCTCGCCACCGCCCCCCGTCGCACAAAAGCCTCTGTAATCCGTGAACTGCTCAAGATAACCAATAAACCCGGAGTGATCTCTTTTGCCGGCGGCCTGCCGGACCCCGAACACTTTCCGTATGATTTTGTGGCTGACTCCGTAAAAGAAATAATGGCCAAGAAGGGCCGGGTGGCGCTTCAGTACGGGCCCACCGACGGCCTGCCCGAGCTGAAGGAAGAATTTATAAAGTTCCTGAAGAAGCATGAAGGAATAGACGCCAAGCCTGAAAACCTCATAGTCACTACCGCCTCGCAGCAGGCGCTGGATATGGTAGGCCGCCTCTTTATCGACGCCTCCGACCCCGTCCTGGTGGAAATGCCCAGTTATATGGGCGGCCTGCAGGTGTTCAAGTCCTACGGCGCGGACTTTGTGGGAGTCAGGCTGGAAGACGACGGCATAAGCATCGAAGAACTCGAAGAGCGGCTGGTCTGGCTCAGGAGCCAGGACGAGCATTATAAGTTCATCTACCTGGTGCCAGATTTCCAGAATCCCAGCGGCGTAACTCTTTCAGCCGGGAAGCGCGAAAGGATTATAGAGCTTTCAGAGAAATACGATGTGGCCGTGATAGAGGATTCTCCCTACAGGCAGATACGCTTTGAAGGCGCGGCGCCCAGGATGCTGTACCGCCTTGACCAGGATACCCGCAGGACCAGCAATATCATCTCCCTGTTCACCTTCTCCAAGACCTTCGCTCCCGGCCTGCGCCTCGGCATCGTCCTTGCGCATCCCCAGATCATCAGGAAGATGGAGATACTCAAGCAGTCGCTCGACCTTTGCACTTCCAGCCTCAACCAGCTTATCGCGGCCGATTTCCTGCGCACCGGTTTCTTTGAGAAACATATAGAGGAGGTCAAGAAGACCTATAAACTGAAGAAAGACACCATGGTAGCGGCGCTTGAAAAATATATGCCGGAGGGCGTCACCTGGACAAAGCCGGAGGGCGGCCTGTTCCTGTGGGTGCGCCTGCCGGAATGGATGAGCGCCGACGAGATGTTTGCCGACGCCCTCAGGGAGAACGTGGCCTACGTCATAGGCTCCGCTTTCCACTGCGACGGCTCCGGCAAAAACACGATGCGCCTGAATTTCTCCTATCCCACTCCCGAAGATATAGACGAAGGGATAAAGCGCCTTGCTAAAGCCGTGAAGAACCGCATGGTCGCAGTCAAATAGTTTATACCCGCTAATGTCCGACTTCTCAGCTGAATTTAGCCGAAACCTGCGCAGCTCCGGAATAGTAGGAGCCGGCGGCGCGGGCTTTCCCTCCTATGTGAAAGCGCAGGGGAAGGCCGAATACGCGCTGGTGAACGCGGCCGAGTGCGAGCCCCTCCTTAAAAAAGACCAGAAGATCCTCGAATATTTCCCGGAAAAGGTTTTCAACGGGCTCGGCCTGCTGATGCGCGCCGTGGGCGCGAAGCGGGGCATAGTCGGCATAAAGAAGAAGCACGAGAAGCTCATCCCGCGCCTCGAGGAAATAGCGAAGGGCAGGAAGAACGTCTCCGTGCTGAAGATGGGGGACTATTATCCGGCCGGCGACGAGCAGTGCCTGGTCTACGAGGCCACCGGCCGCATAGTGCCGCCCGGGGGCCTCCCCCTGGAAGTCGGCTGCGTGGTCTGCAATGTGGAGACCCTCTATAACGCGGCTTTCCAGGGAAAGCCCGTCACCGAAACTTTCGTGACGGTGAACGGCGCGGTGAAAAAGCCCGCCACTTTCCGGGTCCCCGTCGGGATCTCCTGGCGCGAGGCCGTGGAGCTTTGCGGCGGCTTCACTGTAAAGGACCCGGCCTATATAGACGGCGGGCCCATGATGGGCAAGGTCATGACCGATTTCGAGGCGCCGCTGGTGAAAGCCTCCGGCGGCATCGTGGTCCTCCCCAAAACACACCCCCTCATAGTTAAAAAGGCGCAGAGCCGGCCCGTGTTCACCCGCGTGGGGCGTTCGACCTGCGACCAGTGCTCCTTCTGCACCGAGTTCTGCCCGCGCTATTTGCTCGGCCATAACGTGCAGCCTCACCGGGTTATGCGCACCATGCTTTTTTCAGGCGGGCCGGAACACAAGCTGCACAGCCAGTACGGCCTGCTCTGCTGCGAATGCTCGCTCTGCAGCCTGTACGCCTGCCCTGAAAATTTGAATCCCCGGGAAGCCTGCGTGGCGGCCAAGTCCGATCTGCGCGAGCTAAAGACCGGCTTTAAGAATTCTTCCCTGAACACCGGGCGCGCTCCCCGGGTGCATCCCGTGCGCGATTTCCGCAAGGTCCCTGTTTCCAAACTGATAAAGCGCCTTGGCCTCGAGGATTACAACAGGGACGCTCCCTGGACCGACCTTTCCTACAAGCCTTCCAGGGTTAAAATTTTGATGAGCCAGCATATCGGCGTTCCCTGCAGCCCCGCCGTCAAAGAGGGGCAGCGGGTAGAGAAAGGCGCCGTGGTGGGGGACGTTCCCGCCGACAAACTGGGCTGCCCGGTGCACGCGAGCATCTCCGGCACCGTAGGCAAGGTCAACGAAAAATACGTGGAGATAATCGCTTAAGGTTATTATGTTAAACGCAATCGGCGGTGTCGAACTCTCGAGCGTGGCCAAGGGCCTGGAAGCGGCCGACGCTATGCTGAAAACTTCCAGTATAAAATTGCTGCTTTCGCGCTCTATCTGCCCGGGCAAGTACATAATACTGCTGGCCGGCAATGTCGGAGACGTGAACGCCGCGGTAGCGGCCGGCTCCGCCAAGGCCGCCCACGCGCTGGTGGACAGTTTTGTTATCCCGAATATCCATCCTGAAGTTTTTCCCGCCATCTCCGGAACTACCGTGGTGGAAGGTCTTGAGGCCCTCGGCATAATCGAGGCTTTCTCCGTCTCTGCCCTGGTGGAGGCCGCCGACGCCGCCGTAAAGGCCGCGCCGGTGAAGCTCCTGGAGATCCGCCTGGCCATGGCCCTCGGAGGAAAAGCCTTCGTCACCATGACCGGCTCCGTCGCCGCCGCCGAAACCGCCGTGGCCGCCGGCGCCGCCGTAGTAGCCAAAAAAGGCCTGCTGGTGGAAAAAGTAGTCATCCCCCAGCCCCGACAGGAACTCCTGCGGGAGATAATCTAGTTTCTAATAAGCCTTGACAATCTTTAGGGGGCAATGTATACTCAATGTAGATACATTTGGAGGGCGTTATGACAACTATAGTTCAAAAATGGGGAAATAGCCTGGCGCTGCGTATTCCAAGCGCGCTGGCCAAGGATATTCATTTGCACCAGGGCTCCCTGGTGGATATGGCTATCGTGGAAGGCGAGATGATTGTAAAGCCCCAAAAAAGATCCAAGCTCTCTCTCGCGCAGATGCTCAAGGGTATCACTAAGAGTAATCGTCATTCCGAGCAGAATAACGAAGGCCCTGCCGGCCGGGAAATATTCTAATGCCCCAGCCCTATTGCCCGAAGCGGGGCGATGTGGTCTGGCTGTCGTTTGCGCCTCAGGCTGGGCATGAGCAGGCGGGTCACAGACTTGCTTTGACCCTCTCTCCCGAAGCCTATAACCGGAAAGCGGGCCTCGCCCTCTTCTGCCCCATCACTTCGCAAGTAAAAGGCTATCCATTCGAAGTCCCTCTTCCCTCCGGCCTTAAAGCTTCCGGTGTCATCCTGTCCGATCAGGTCAAAAGTCTCGATTGGCAAGCCAGGAACTCTCAGTTCTGCTGCAGGATTCCAAGCGCGACTTTCTCCGAAGTATTAAAGAAACTCAGTGTCTTGCTGGACGATTAACAATTGTTGTCCTGGTTCTTTGGATGAGGATGGGTAGCTCTATTCGACGCGGTCCCCGCGGCGTCCCGCCAAACCGTGGAAAACACGGTCTCGGAGCGCGGAGGCAACCCGCTGGCGCTCCCGGTGTACCTGAACCCCAAGATTTGTATAATATTTTTATTGTTAGCTAGGAGACTATAAAATGGCTTCGAATAAACGGGTACCGATGATAGCCGGGAACTGGAAGATGCACCTCAATTCTAAGGAGGCCGCGGATCTGGCCGCCGCCATTAAGAAAGGGCTCGATCCCGATCTTAAGCATGAGGTACTCCTCGCCCCCGGCTTTACCTGCCTTCACGCCGTCAAGGCCGCGCTGGCCGGTTCCAAAATTTTCCTTTCCTCGCAGGACGTGGCCTGGGAGGAGAAAGGCGCTTTCACCGGGGCCGTTTCCCCGTCGCAGCTCATCGACGCGGGCTGCACCCACGCGATCATAGGCCATTCCGAGCGGCGCAAGATATTTCTTGAGACCGACGAGGTTGTAAACCGCAAGATGAAAGCCGCCATAAAGGCCGGCCTTGTGCCCGTGCTCTGTATCGGCGAAACCCTTGAGGAGCGCGAGAACCAGAAAACCTACCGCGTCCTTGAGACCCAGCTTAACGGAGCTTTCGCGGGCATCACCGCAGCCGAGGCCGCGAAGGTCGTCATAGCCTACGAGCCCGTCTGGGCCATCGGCACCGGTAAAACCGCCACCCCCGACCAGGCCCAGGACGCGCACGTTTTCGTGCGCAAGCAGATGGAACGCATTTACGGCAAGCCATATGCCGAGGCTGTGCGGTTGCTTTACGGCGGCTCCGTGAAGGCCGACAACGTGGATGAACTGATGGCTCAGCCCGACATCGACGGCGCGCTGGTGGGCGGGGAAAGCCTCAAAGCAGACAAGTTCCTGCGCGTGATACATTTCCAGGCGGTGCTGAGCAGATAAGCCATGGACGAGAAGCTCCTGAAAGAGATACTCGAGGACCTGAAGCTCCGGCAGGAGCGTTCCGATCTGCCCGTGCCGGTGGGCATTTCCAACCGGCACGTGCACCTGACCAAAGAAGATTTCAAGACCCTCTTCGGAGCCGACTCCGACGACACGCAGCTCAAGGCGGTGAAGCAGCCAGGCCAGTACGCCTGCAACGAGCGGGTAGCGGTAGAGGGGCCCAAAGGTTCCCTTAAAGACGTCCGGATGATAGGGCCGTACCGGAAATACAGCCAGGTGGAGGTGTCGCTGGGCGACGCGCGCCGCCTGGGCATGGAGCCGCCGATCCGGGACTCCGGCAAGCTGGACAATTCCCCGGGCATCAGGCTCACGGGGCCGAAAGGCTCGGTCACTATAAAGCAAGGCTTGATCCTCTCAAAGCGGCATATCCATTTCAACGTCAGGGAAGGCGCGGCGTACAAGGTCAGGGACGGCCAGGAAGTGCGCGTGCTCTGCGGCCGCGGCACGGAGCGCGAGACCATTTACGAGCGCGTGCTCTGCCGCGTTTCCGACGCTTACTCGCTGGAACTCCACCTGGACGTGGAAGAAGCCAACGCCGCCGGGCTCAGGAACGGGGACGCGACTTTCATAGTCTGAATTTTCGGTAATTTGAAGGGTAGTTTTACAGGAGGATACAATGGACGCACTTGGAATGATAGAGACGAAGGGCCTTGTGGCCTGCGTGGAAGCGGCCGACGCCGCAGTGAAAGCCGCCAATGTCAAGATCGTAGGTTATGAAAAGATAGGCTCAGGTCTTGTGACCATACTTTTCCGCGGTGAAGTCGCCGCCTGCCGCGCCGCCTGCGACGCCGGCGCCGCCGCCGCCCAGAAAGTGGGAGAGCTTGTGAGCGTGCACGTGATACCGCAGCCCCACGGCGACCTGGAAGGCAAGCTGCCGATAAGCGAGAACAAGAAGAAATAGTCGAAAATAGAAGATCGAAAATCGAAGATCGGAGGAAATAAATTCAAGTTCCCCGCTTTCGATTTTCGACTATCGATTCTTGATTTTCGATTATTTTGGAGGTTTTATGCTTTTTGCAAGAGTAGTGGGTAATGTGGTCTGCACCCGCAAGGACGATAAACTTGTGGGGACCAAGCTTTTGATGGTGCAGCCGGTGGGCCTCGACGACAAGCCCCGCGGCAATACGCTCGTCGGCATCGACGCGGTCGGCGCCGGCACGGGCGAGCTGGTCCTGCTTGTTCAGGGTTCCAGCGCGCGGCAGACTTCTAAAACCGAGAATACCCCGGTGGACTGCACCATTTTCGCCATAGTGGACACGATAGAGAAAGAAGGCAAAGTGGTGTTTAAAAAATCCGCAGACAAGATGCAATAGAGGGAGCGCACATGTCTCTCAGTGAAGAAGAATTAACTAAAATAGTGGCCGAGGTCGTCAGGAACCTCGCGCCGCAGGCCGAAGCCGCCGCGGCCGCCTCCCCGGGCGGGCCGGTGTTCGACACCGTCAACGAGGCCGTGGCCGCCGCGAAGAAGGCGCAGCCCGGCTTCCAGGACCTGGGCCTGGCGGCGCGCGAAAAAATAATCGCCGCCATACGGGAAGTTTCCCGCGGCAATGCCAGGCGCTGGGCGGAAATGGCCGTAGCCGAGACCGGCATGGGCCGCGTAGAAGACAAGGTCGTCAAGAACCTGGTCTGTATCGACGGGACCCCCGGGGTGGAAGACCTGCGCGCCGTGTCCTATACCGGAGATAAAGGCCTGACGCTCGTGGAGTACGCGCCTTTCGGGGTAGTGGCGGCGATCACCCCCTCGACTAATGCCGTGGCCACCATAATCAGCAATGCCATAGGGATTTTAGCCGCCGGCAATTCAGTGGTCTTCTCGCCGCACCCGGCCGCCAAGGGCTGCGTGGCCGACGCCGTGCGGTTGCTCGATAAAGCGATAGTCGCCGCCGGGGGCCCCGCCAATTTGGTCTGCACCATGGGCAAGCCAACGCAGGAAGTGACCAAACAGCTTTTGTCCCACCCGGACACCAATATGAACATCGTGACCGGCGGCCCGGCCATAGTTAAGGTCGCCATGACCTCGGGCAAGCCCTGCAAGACCATAGCCGCCGGCCCCGGCAACCCGCCCGTGGTGGTGGACGAGACCGCCGTCTTCCCGGACTGCGCCAGGGAAATAATTTTCGGCTGCGGCTTTGATAATAATGTGCTTTGCATAGCGGAGAAGGAAGTTATAGTCGTAGAGGCGGCCCGCGCGCGCTTCCTGGAAGCCATGCGCTCCGATCCGCGCGCTTACGAGCTCAGCCGCGCCCAGATGGACCAGCTTTCAAAACTGGCCATCCTGGAGCCGGGCCGGGAGCCCAAGGTGAACCGCGACTTTATCGGCAAGAACCCGTCGGTAATAGCCAGGTCCATCGGCTTGAACCTTTCCGACGACATCCGCGTGCTCTGGGCGGAAGTGCCCAACGACCATCCCTTCGTGGTGAGCGAGCAGCTGATGCCGGTGCTGCCGGTCACTTTCTGCAGGGACATAGATTCGGCTATAGAGCTGGCGCGCTTCGCGGAAGGGGAAAACCACCATTCGGCGGGCCTGTATTCCACGAATGTGAAGAACATGACCAGGATGGGACGCCGTATGGCCTGCTCCATATTCGTAAAGAACGGCTGCACCCTGAACGGTCTTGGAATGGGAGAAGGCTACGCCTCCATGTCCATCGGCACGCCTACCGGCGACGGGATAACCAAGACCAGTCATTTCGTGCGGCCTCTTCAATGCAGCGTAGTCGGAGACCTCAGGATAGCGTAAAAAACAATCGAGGATCGGGAATCGAAAATCGAAAATCGGAACAGCGGGATCACAGGAGAATTTATGCAGGCAAATATAGCGCTGGGACTTGTTGAAACTTCGTCGATAGCCAGGGGGATAGAAACCCTGGACGCAATGTGCAAAGCCGCCGGAGTAAAGCCGGAAGTGCACCAGGCTATTTCCAAAGGGAAATATATCATAGTCATTTCCGGCCCGCTGGGCGAGGTTGAGTCCTCGCTGGCCAAAGGCGTGGAGATAGGGGGAGACGCCGTCATAGCGCACCATATTATCCGCAACGTTCACTCCGGCGCGCTGGCCGCCCTGAATAAAAAGGTTAAGGCGGTTAAAATAGAGGCCGTGGGCATCGTGGAAACAAAAGAAGCGCTGCCCGCGCTTTTCGCCGCGGACGCCGCGGCCAAAGCCGCTTTCGTGCATGTTTCGGAAGTGAACACCGGCAAAGGCATAGGCGGCAAGGGCTACTTTACGGTTACCGGAGAGCCGGGCGCGGTGCGCACCGCGGTAACCGCCGGCGTAAAGGCCGTCGGAGAGGACGCCGTCGTCAGCCGTATAGTGATCCCCAACGCGCACGAGCATATCGGCGCGGCGATATAGGAGCTTTTTATGAGACTTGTAATTGGAGCGGACCACGCGGGTTTTGAAGCCAAGGAAAAACTAAAAAAGTTCCTTCAGGGCCTGGGGCACGAGGTTTCGGATTTCGGCTGCTACTCTACGGACCCGGTGGATTTTCCCGACGTAGCCCTGCTGGTGGGGGAAGCGGTGCGGAAGAAAGAATTTGACAGGGCCGTCCTGGTGGACGGCTTTAACGGGGCCATGCCGTTAGCCGCCAATAAGCTGGCCGGGATACGGGCCGTGGCCGCTTACGATATTATTTCGGCGCGTTTCGCCGCGGCGCATGAGGACTGCAATGTGCTCTGCCTCGGAGGCAAGACGCACGGAGAGCTGGCCCTGCAGGAAATGCTTAAGGTCTGGCTGAACACCCCTTTTGAGGGTGGCAAGTACCAGAAGCGCCTGGATAAAATAACCGCGATAGAGCAGCGCTGCTGTTAGGAAATCGATAATCGGGGATAGAAAATCGAGAATCAGGGAAAACGGAAAGAGCAGTATTTTATAGAGAGTTTATGAAACAGGCAAAGGTCATTGGAAGGGTTTTTTGCTCGCAGCAGTGCTGCGGCATGGAAAGCAAGACCCTGCTTCTGATACAGCCTCTTGACTGGGAAACCGACAAGCCGGCGGGAGAGCCTCTCGTGGCGGCGGACACCGTGGGCGCCGGTTCCGGGGAAACCGTTTTTTTCGTGGCTTCGCGCGAGGCCATCCTGGCCTTTGAGGGCTGGGAGGGAGAAACCGCCGTTAACGCGCCCCCTCCCCCGGTAGACGCGGCGATAGTCGGCATCATAGACGGCAAGACCATAAAGGTTTGAAAAAGGTGTTCCGTGATTTTCGACTTTCGACTTTAGATTCTCGATTTTTAATTTTATGTTCATAGCTAAAGTTATAGGAAACGTCTGGGCCACCCGCAAGCACCCGGGACTTAAGGGGGCTACAATGCTGATAGTTAAAGCCATGGACCCCATGGACGGGAATAAGCTGGTCGGACAGGCTACACTCGCCCTCGACGGCAACCAGGGAGCGGGGCCGGGCGACACCGTGCTTATTGTAGACGAAGGCGGCTCCGCCAGGAAGATTTTGAAGAGTCCTAAAGCGCCGGTGCGCACCGTAATAGCCGGGATAGTGGACAAAGTGCATATTACAGGGAAGGAATAAAAATGAACGACGAAGATATAAAGAAAATAGCGGCCGAGGTGGCCAGGATCCTTAGGGAAAAGGGAGCCTCTTTCCCCAGGCAGACCCTCGGAGATTCGGTTTCTACAGGGTCCTCCGGCAAGGTTTTTCAAAGCCCGCTGGTAAAGCCCGCAGGCAGCTATGGAATACATAGCGCGCCCGCCGCGGCCCCGGCCAAGCAGTGTTCCGGCCAGGGCGATTGCCGCCTGGAAGAGAACACCTGCAGTTCCTCCTGCCAGAGCTGCAACCCTCTTACTAATTACACTGCCCAGCAGGTTAAGGCCAGCGTGGACCGCGTCAGCTTCTGCAATCCCAACGAGGCCAGCAATTCTATAGCCGGTATGATAGACCATACCCTGCTTAAGGCTAACGCCACCCAGGAAGAGATAGGCAAACTCTGCGAGGAAGCCCGCAAGTACCGTTTTGCCTCCGTCTGCGTGAATCCCGGTTATGTGGCCATGTCCGCCCGCCTGCTGCGCGGCTCCTCCGTCAAGGTCTGCACCGTTATCGGTTTTCCGCTGGGTTCCACCACGCCTACGGTAAAGGCGATAGAAGCCCGTGACGCAATAGCCAACGGGGCGGACGAGATTGACATGGTGATAAATATAGGCGCGCTTAAATCCGGCAATGACCAACTGGTGCAGGACGATATAAAAGCCGTGAGGGAAGCCACCCGCGGCAAATGCCTCAAAGTGATACTTGAGACTTCCTACCTTACCAAGGACGAGAAGCTGCGCGCCTGCAGGATGGCCAAGGTCGCACAGGCCGATTTTGTGAAAACCTCCACCGGCTTCGGCTCCGGCGGCGCTACTCCGGAAGACATAGCGCTGATGCGCGAGACGGTAGGCCCCGGGATGGGAGTGAAGGCTTCCGGCGGCATCAAGAACGCGGAGGCGGCAGCGGCAATGATAAAGGCCGGCGCCAACAGGCTCGGGACCAGCGCCAGCATTGCTATAGTTTCCGGCGGCGAGGCCGCCAAGGGGCAGTACTAAGAAATCGAAAATCGAGAATCGAAGATCAGGAATAAATAATATTTTCCGCGATTTTCGACTTTCGACCTTTGATTTAACGATTAGCAGTATCAAGGAGATAATATGTCAGAAGCAAAAGAAGCGTTAGGGATGATAGAAACCAAGGGTTTTATAGGCATGATAGAGGCCTCTGACGCCATGAGCAAGGCGGCCAGGGTGCGCCTGCTCGGCTATGAAAAGATAGGTTCGGGCTATGTCACCACGCTGTGCTGCGGCGAGGTCGGCGCGGTGCGCGCGGCTGTAGAAGCCGGCGCGGCGGCTGCCCAGAAGGCCGGTGAGCTGGTAGGGATGCATGTCATTCCCCGTCCTTCCGACGACCTGGATAAATATCTCGCGAAGATATCCGTAAAAGTCAGCTAAAAACGAATGACGGCCGGGCGCCGGGATTCAGGCCGCTTAACGCGGTCTGTCTCCTTAGGCCGCCCGGAGGCCGGCTTCTTATATGCTTACAAAAGGCGCGGTAGAGGACCTTATCATGCAGCACCTGTCCCGGCGCGGGCAGGGAGCAGCCGCGCCTGCGCCCGGGAAAGTTCCGGAACTCAGAAAAAGAATATTCCTGAGCGACTATGAGCTGAAGCGGAAGTTCGTTCCCGGTTCCAGGTCAATAAAGGTTCCCGCCAATTCTATTATCAGCCCGCTGGCGCTTGATTGGATAGAATTTAACGGGATACTCCTCATAGAGGATTGATCACCCGCTATCAGGCGCGCTAATGCGTAATTTTTTGTATAGGCCGCCGCCAGGCGGACCACAGAGGGGATACAGGATGAATAAATTCGGATCCGTAATTTTGGCTGCCGGTGCGGCGCTGGTCTTTGCCCTGCCTGTGTATCCGCAATATGCCGAAATAACGCTGGCGGGAGAAAGCGGTGCGCAGACAGCGGCGCGGCCGCGCGTACAGGCCGGAGTCCTTACCGCCTCGGCCAAACCGGTAGTTATCCAGCCTAGTATTCCTTCCCCCGCGGCCCTAAGCGAATCGGAATGGGACTTTTTGAGCAGCAGGGGGGAAGAGAAGGATAAAGATCTGCTTGAACTGCTGCTTCCCCAGGTTTCGGACTGGATAGCGGTTTCTCCGGCCGGAAAGCATTCAGCGGACGCGCAGCTTCTTAAAGCCGCCCTGCAGCTGAAACTGGGAGACTATAAGTCCGGTATCATGAGCCTGATCCGGCATTTTTACGAATATCCGCAGGCTGATTCCTCAGCGGCCGCGAAACAGCTTTTTACGGAGACCGTAGATAAAAAGGCCGGTAAAGAAATCAGGCCTGTGCTGTCGGAACTGGCCGCAGCCCATGAAACCGGAGAAACCTCCGTCAGGCTGGCTATGATGCTGCAAAAGGTCTGCTCTCGCGCGGGAGAGTTCCTCTACGAGCCCGTTCAGGCAGAATACCGGGACTTTTTCAGAAGGTTCCCCGACCGGCCCGGCAACGATATGCTGCGCCTGGCGCTGGCGGACCTGCACCGCGGCAACCGCGACTATCTGCCCGCAAAAATTGCTTATGAGAAGATGATACAGCTTCATCCGGCAAGCCCGCTGCTCCCCGTGGCCAAGAGTTCACTGGGGAAAGTCCTGGCCGATAATTTAAAGGAATACGGCAAAGCTATAGAGGTTTACCGGGATATAACGGTTTCCTTCCCGGGCAATGACCAGGCCTGGGTCGCTTATACCCGCCTGCCCGCCCTCGCCGAAAGAACCAGGCAGTACGAGCTTTCGGTCCGTATCTATGAACAGATAATAGAACTTTATCCGGACCGGTCAGAGGCGTATGATTCCTACAATTCCGAGGCGCGGGTTCTGCGTAAAAAACTCGGGAAGTCCGCTGACGCGGTGGAGGTTCTTATCAGGCTGGCTGACAGGTATAAAGACCGGAAGGAAAAAGCCCTGAAAGCCCTGCTGCTGGCCGCTGAGATCTACAGGAAGGACCTGAAGGACGCGGCCGGCGAGGTGAAAATGTATGACAGGATAGCCGGAGACTATCCCTCTGATGCGCAGGCCCCCAAGGCGCTTTACGCGGCCGCTCAAATATATTTTAAACAGAAGGATACCGAGAAAGCAGGGCTGTACTACAGGAAGCTGCTTACCGGTTACCCGGAAAATCCGCTGTCCGCGAAAGCCCAGAAAAAGCTGGCGGCGATTATTACAGGCAAGAATTAACGGGGATAATATGAACGCTCAAATTGGAGTCATAGAAGGTTTTTACGGGGAGCAGTGGAGCTGGGGGGAGAGAGTGGATTACACGATCTTCCTCAGAAAACACGGCTTTGCTTTCTACATCTACGCCCCGAAGGCGGACGGCTACCTGCGCAAGAAGTGGCGCGAGCCTTTTCCTAAAAGCCTGGAGGAAAAACTCACCAAGCTGGCCGGGCATTGCCATTCGGTGGGAATAGAGTTCGGCATAGGGTTCAGTCCCTACGAGATCTATTTGTCCGCTTTTAACCTGCAGGTAAAGAACCTGCTTCAGCAGCGCCTCGACGTGTTCAACCGCATCGGGGTGGACAAGCTCGGGATACTGATGGACGACATGAAGGGAGACCTGCCCGGGCTCGCCGAGCGGCAACTGGAGGTAGTCAACTGGATGGCCGCGCGCTCCAGCGCAAGACAGCTGGTTTTCTGTCCTACTTACTATTCCTCGGACCCGGTGCTGGAGAAGCTTTTCGGCAAGATGCCGGAGGGATATCTGGAGAAGCTGGGGAGCGAATTAGACAAGAAAGCCAGCATTTTCTGGACCGGCGAGCAGGTCTGCTCAAAGTCCTATACGCCGGAGCACCTGAACGGTATTTCCGGAAAACTGGGCCGCAAGCCTTTCCTCTGGGACAATTATCCCGTTAACGACGGTCCGCGCATGTGCAAATTTTTGCACCTGAGGGCCGTTACAGGCCGCCCCGCGGGCATGCGGGAGCTGCTGTCCGGGCACGCCGTGAACCCCATGAACCAGGCGGCCCTTTCCAAGATAGTCCTGCTTACTTTAAAGGCAAGTTTCGAGAAGGGCCCGGCCTATGACTCCGATAAAGCCTTTGTAAAGGCCGCAGGCATAGTCGCTTGCCATGAGTTGGCCCTTCTGCTTAAGAGGGACCTGCCGGCTTTTATGGATAAGGGGCTGGATGTCCTTACCGATGAAGAGAAAGAGTCTTTAAAGGACGACTATTCGGGTTTCCTGGAATCGCATCAGAACGATACCGCGCAGGCCGCGCGGGAGGTGATCGACTGGCTTTCCGGACGCTATAACGTTACCAAGGACCTCTTCCTTACGCAGTAAGGGGGCAGCCCGGCGGCTGGTTAAATGCCGCCTAAACGCAAAAAAGCGGCCGCGGGTTTAACGACCCGCGGCCGCTTTTTTTGTTTAAACAATATTCAGCTCTTTCCCGACCTTTTTGAATTTCTCCACGGCGAATTCCAGGTCTTTTATGGTGTGGCCCGCTGTCACTATCGTGCGCAGGCGCTCTTTGCTTTTTGGAACCGTGGGAAAGCCTATGGAGAGCGCGAAGACGCCCTCGTCGAAAAGCCGCTTCGAGAAATTTACGGCTTTTTCGGTGTCCCCGACCATTATCGGCGTGATAGGCGTTACTGAAGAGCCTGTGTCAAAGCCGGCCTTTTTGAGTTCTTCCTTGAGGAAAGCGGTATTGTCCCAGAGGCGCTTAAGATGTTCCGGCTCGTTAAGCAGCATTTCCAGGACCGCTATGCAGGTGGCGGCTATCGAAGGCGGCTGTGAGCTTGAGAAAAGGAAAGGCCGGGCAACCGAGCCCAGATAGTCGCGCAGGTCCCGGGTAGTGGCGGCGTAGCCGCCGACGGAGGCGAAGGCTTTGGAAAGCGTGCCTATCTGTATCTCCACCTTCCCGTCCAGGCCGAAGTGGCTTACCGTCCCGCGGCCTTCCTTGCCTATCACGCCGCTGGCGTGGGCGTCGTCCACCATTACGAAAGCGCCGTATTTATGCGCCGTTTCGGTTATTTCGTCGAGGTTGGCTATATCGCCGTCCATCGAGAAGACTCCGTCCGTCACCACCATCTTGCGCCGGGCCGCTCTGGCCTCTGGGGTTTCAAGGATCTCCGCCAGGTGCTTTATGTCTTTATGGCGGTAGATCTTGCGGGGGGATTTCGCCAGGCGCGCTCCATCAATGATGGAGGCGTGGTTGAGTTCGTCGGAGATCAGCAGGTCCGTATCGCTCGACATCAGGGACTGGCAGACCGCTACGTTGGAGGTAAAACCGGACTGGAACAGTATGGAGGCCTCAGCGTGCTTGAACTTGGCGAATTTCTCCTCCAGTTCCTCGTGTATGGACATTGTTCCGATTATGGTGCGCACTGCCGCCGAGCCCACCCCGTACTTTTCAATGGCCCCGATCGCCGCCTGTTTCACTTTCGGGTTGTTTGCGAGCGCGAGGTAATTATTGGAGGTGAGGTTTATCACTTTCTTGCCGTCTATCACCGAGACGGGCTCCTGCGCGGACTCGAGTACCCGGGGTCTGATGAACCGGTTTTCTTTCTTCAGTGCGGCAACTTCCTCTCCGGCGAATTTAAGGGTATCAAAAGTCATGGGTATTTCTCCTTTCTGCGGCTGTCGGATCCCGGCGGCTTTCCGCTTTTCCTGCCGGTCGCCCCGGGCCCGCGCGCCTGCTATTATGATATAAAAAAAAACGCAGGAAAAAATATTCTTAATTGCCGGCAAATTTAGTAAATTATAAGTGATGCCTGAGCTTTCAAGACCGCTGCCTCACGAGGACCGCCTGGTGCTTCTCCCGAAGAACCCGGGGCAGTATTTCATTTTCTGGCAGTTTTCCGAAGGGCGGGCTGATTCTTTCCATGCGGCGTCTTTTGCCCCTGAGATAGAGCTGCGCCTGTATTACGCGGACGACAGATCTCCCGCCGCCGTTCACAAGGCCCAGTGGCAGGCGGGCAGCGCCTACCTGCCGGTGCCGGAGCGCGGCGGCAATTGCGAAGCCGTCCTTTACGCCCTGCGCGGCGGAGCCTGGGAAAAACTGCTGGAATCCAACCAGGCGGCCGCGCCGGCGGCAGCAGGCCTGGCGGAAGAACGGGCTTATGCCAGCCTTGAATTTCATAAGAAGGTCCTTTCATGAGCTCGCGCGGCTCCATGCTCTTCGTTCTCCACGCGCATCTGCCGTACGTTAACCACCCGGAAGATGCCGCTTTCCTTGAAGAAAACTGGTTTTTTGAGGCCGTCGTAGAAACCTATGTGCCTATAATTTCCGTGCTGGAGCGCCTCGCCGCCGAAGGCATAAGGCCGGGGCTGGCAGTTTCTATCTCTCCCACGCTCGGGGCGATGCTAGAGAATGAAGCTCTTGAAAAGAAACTGGGCCTTTATGTGGAAGCCCGGCTTGAGCTTCTTGAAAAAGAGCTTGAGCGGGCCCGGGACATTCCTCCTCTACTTAAAACCGTAAAATTATATCAGAAGCTTTACGAGGAGGCAGCTGCGCTGCTTCACAAATACAGCGGAGACCTTATAACTCCCCTTAAGTCCCTTCAGCACGCGGGGCAGATAGAGATAATCACCACGTCGGCCACCCACGCCGTGCTTCCCCTGCTGACCCGGCCTGAGGCCGTGAGGGCCCAGCTGGCGGCGGCGGCTGAGGATTACCAGGACCGCTTTAACAGGAAGCCCTCCGGCTTCTGGCTGCCTGAATGCGCGTATGAGCCGCGGCTTAATTCTTTTCTAAAGCTGTCCGGTTTTAACTACACTTTTACAGAATCACATTCCCTGGACGGGGCTGCGCAGACCGCTAACGGCGTTCACGCTCCTTACCGCACCTCCAACGGCCTGCGCCTTTTTGCGCGCGACTCCGCCAGCTCCAGCGAGGTGTGGAGTTCAAAGACCGGCTACCCCGGCGACCCGGCTTACCGCGAATTTTACCGCGACCTCGGCTATGACGGGGATTATGAGTATATGCGCCCTTACCTGGGGGTTGATGGTATCAGGAGGCCGCTGGGGCTTAAGTATCACCGCATTACCGGCCACGAGGCTGACTTGTCCGCAAAGCAGTATTATGATCCCGACGAAGCCCTGCTCAGGGTGGAAGCCCACGCCACCGATTTCCTGGCGAGGCGGATGAAGCAGACCGAAGACTTTTACGCCTCCCGTTCTGCCAGGCCGCTTATAGTGAGCTGCTACGACGCCGAGCTGTTCGGTCACTGGTGGTTTGAGGGCCCCGCTTTTCTGGAGGCGGTAATAAGGAAGATCAGGGTTGAGCGCCTGCCTCTGCAGCTGGTCACCCCTTCGGAGTACCTCAACTCCTGCCAGGAACCGCAGGAAATTTCCCCCGGTATTTCCTCCTGGGGGGAGAAGGGCTACTTCGACCCCTGGGTCAACGAAACCAACGATTTTATTTATCCGGCGGTCTACGCGGCCACGGATAAAATGATAGAGACGGCCAACCGCTTCCGCAACCAGGACCTTTCCAGCGTCAATGCCCGCGCACTTAACCAGGCGGCGCGCGAAACTCTGCTGTCTCAATCTTCAGACTGGGCTTTCCTGCTGTATATAGATTCTCACGCGGATTACGCCAAGCGCCGCCTTGAGGGCCACGCGGCCGGCGCGATCAAGCTGCTGGGCGAGGTTATAGCCGGCAGGGTGGACGAGAAGGATCTTGCCGCGCTTGAGAAGCACAACAGCCTGTTCCCCAGGCTGGATTTCCGCGTTTTCGCCTCGGTATCAAAATTCTAAAAGAAAGCAGGCAGCAGGTCCCGGCAGTGGAAAAAGATAGAACTTATTTCCCGCCGGGTCCTGCTGCCCGCTTTTTTGCCGTCCGCGCTATTTTTTCTTGAGGGCTTTCCACACGTTCTTGAAATCATCTTCAAGAGGCGCTTCTAATTTTACTTTTCTGCCGGTGGTCGGGTGCTTGAAAGCCAGGCTTAAAGAATGCAGCAGCATGCGGGGAGCTTCCGGGCCCCCGTAAAGATTGTCGCCCATTATGGGATGGCCGATGTGGGCCAGATGTATCCTTATCTGGTTAGTGCGCCCGGTCTGCGGGTGTATCTCCAGCAGCGCGCAGCTCTTGCCCTTTTCTTTAACGACATATTCCGTCAGGGCATCACGGCCGTATTCCCACACTTTTATCTTATTGTAGCCGCTCGGGCGGCCTATCGGCGCGTCGATTATCCCTTTTTTTTCGGCAGGTATGCCGGCCACGGCCCCGATATAGGTCTTCTCCATCAGCCGCTCCCTGAACCCGTCAGTCAGCTTTTTCTGGACTTCGGCCGTTTTGGCCATGATCATAAGCCCGCTGGTGTCCCGGTCCAGGCGATGAACCAGTCCCAGTCTTTCAATTCCGCCTTCCGCCATCTGCGGCCGCGCGGAGAAGACCATGGAGACGAGAGTAGGCGTCCCCAGCAGGGAGGCGGCAGGATTGACCTCCCAGTTGGCGGCGTTCGGATGCACGGCCAGCCCGGCCGGCTTGCGTATGGCCAGCAGCGATTTGTCCTCGTGGAGGATAAGGTCTTCGAAGCCTTCCTGGGTCTCGTCCGCGTCTAGCGCGGCGATATCCACGGTGTCTCCGTCATAAAGCACGAAGGACGGTTTTTTCTTCTGCCCGTTCACCGTGGCCAGGCCTTCTTCAATAAGGCGCCGCGCGAACGAGCGCGAGAAGTTTTCCCCGGTCCGGCTCAGAAAGACGTCCAGGCGGAGGGGTTCGCCGGAATAAACCATTTTATTTTTTTTCATATTTTATCCTTAAAAATACCGACGCAGCTGCCGCGAATACCGCAGCCGAAATCAATTGGGCCGGAGAGAGTCCGAGGTGAAGAAGGCCGCGGTCGTCCCCGCGCAGGAATTCCATAAAGAAGCGCAGCGCGGAGTAGAGGGCCGCGTAGAGAGCGAGCACCGCGCCGGCGCGCAGTTTCCCTGACAGCGAGCGCTTCAGAGCGGCGTTCAGGAGAAAGAATATCGCCAGGTTCCCGGCCGCTTCGTAGAGCTGGGCGGGGTGGAGGGGGACTCCAAGGTAAGCCGGGTTAACTTCGGACGCCGGGTTTGTGAAGATGACGCTTACCGGGCAGGAGGTCGGTCTGCCGTGGCAGCAGCCTGCCAGGAAGCACCCTATCCGGCCGAAGGCGTGTCCCAGAGCCAGCGCCGGGGCTACCAGGTCCGCGGCCTTGAGGGGGCTGAGCCCCGAGAGGCGCGCTTTTATAAAAAAGGCGGCCGACCCGAAGATAAGCCCTCCGTAAAAAACAAAGCCGTACTGGAAGCTCTTGAGCAGGTACAGTATCTTTGACTGAAAATCCGCGCCGAATTCGTTCCAGTAGGTTGCGGCGTAGAAAAACTTTGCGCCGAGCATGCCGCTGAGCACGGCGTAGAAGATAATATCGGAGAGAGTCTCTTTTTTAAAGCCGGCGCTCCCGGCCTTGCGGAATATATACAGAATAGCCGCCAGGTAGCCTGTAGCTACCATCAGGCCGTAGGCCGGAAGTTTGAACGAGCCCAGCTGGAAAATTATGGGATGCATAGTAATATAGAAGCAGCGTCCGGAAAAAACGAAAAGGGCGGCGCGCTAACTGTTTTTCCTGATGAAGCCGGCCGCGCGGGTAAAGCTTACCAGGGGAGACGCTTTTATGCCCCTTTCCCGGCAGAGTTTCAGCAGCCTGCCCGCAGCGTATACTTTGTCGGCTGTCCCCGCGGCTTTAAGGTCGTTAGGGCCGTCCCCGAAAAACACTACCTTGTACCCCGCGGTTTTCAGGCGGCGCACCCTTGAAGCCTTGAAGGAGCTCAGGTCCATGCGCTTGAGAAAGGGGTAGGTGATCCTGATACCTTCTCTGACCACCCGCGCCCTGCCAAAAAAAGATTTAACTTTAACCCCGTGTTTTTTTAAGAACGGGTCCGCGTAGAGATCCATCCCGCCGCTGGCTATTTCAAAAGGGATACCGGCTCTCTCGCAAAAGAAGATGAAATAGCTGAATCCCGCCCGGGCTTTTACTTTTTCCCGGACAAAGCCGGCAATAACTTCCTCGCTCAGCCTTGCGCCGGCGAAAGCTCGCTTCATAAAATCCTCTACGCGCACCTTAAGCGAATAGGACTCCTCAATGGTTTTTTTGTCTGAAAACCCGTAATGCAGCAGGAGATGGTCCCCGACGTCCCGCAGGGTTATTGTCCCGTCAAAATCGGAGACGGCCGCCCAGCCTTTTGTCTGTTTCACACTACCGCCTTAAGGAATTCATCCCTGCGGCCGGCCAGGGCCAGCTTAAGGTAAAGGTTATATTCTTTCTGCACTCCTAAAGTGGACTTGTCTCCGTTATAGGAATGTCCCGGGTAAACCGCGGAACTTTCCGGCAGCCCGGAAAGCCTCACGAAACTGTCGTACAGGTCCTCGGCGCTTGAGCCGGGGAGATCTACCCGGCCGCATTCGCCTACGAAAAGAGTGTCGCCGGTATACACCGCTTCTCCGGCCCGGTAGCAGACTGAGCCGGGCGTATGGCCGGGGGTGTGCAGCACGGTTATTTTAAGTGCGCCGGCTTCCAGCTTTTCGCCGTCGTGTACCGGGCGGAGCACGGGCGGTTTAACCTCGAGCATGAAGTAATCGGCTTCGTGCAGGTACACGGGTAATTTATTGTCGGCTCCGGTGAAGTAAGCCACGCCGTTGACATGGTCCGGGTGCGCGTGGGTGAGCAGTATACACTGCAGGTTAAGGCCCTCTTTCTGTATAAGCTCCTGTATTTTCTCCGGCTGCCAGGCCGGGTCTATTACGGCGGCTTCCTTCGTGTCCTCGTCCCAAAGCAGGTAGGAGAAATTATCCATCGGTCCGAGTTTTAACTGGAGGCTTTTCATTTACCGGACTCCCCGGGCGGCGGGAAGCGGTATTCCGTTTCCTCCGGCCTTATCAGCCCCAGTTCCCTGCGCGCGGCCTGCTCTATGGCGGGCTTCTTCCCGATCTCTTTTAATTCCTTCTCCAGCTCGGCGCGCTGCAGTTCCAGGCGGGCCTTCTCCAGGCTGAGGCGGCGGTGCTCCCTGTAATTTGTCAGGAGGCTGCGGAAGCCGCAGTTGCCCAGCAAAAGAGCGCCCAGTCCCAGGATTGCCAGGTATTTGTAATTAAACTTGAAACGGAGAGGCTTCATCAGATAAAAAGCCCCGTCCATTTAGGACGGGGCTTTGACGGCTGGCCGCTTACTTGAACTTGAAAACGCTGTCTTTTGCGTAGCGGGCCTTCTTGCCCAGCTCTTCCTCTATGCGGACAAGCTGGTTGTACTTGCTTAATCTTTCCGAGCGGCACGGCGCGCCGGTCTTTATGGCTCCGGCGTTGGTGGCTACGGCCAGGTCCGCTATGAAGGAATCCTCTGTTTCCCCCGAGCGGTGGGAAATAACGGTGGCGTACCCGGCCTTCTGCGCCATTTCAATAACGCGTATGGTCTCGGTCAGGGAGCCGATCTGGTTGGGCTTTATAAGGATGGCGTTGGCCACGCCGTCCTCTATGCCCTTCTTCAGGCGTTCCGGGTTGGTTACGAACAGGTCGTCGCCGACAACCCGCGCTTTCTTGCACAGATGCTTGGAGAGGTGCTCCCAGCCTTCCCAGTCGTCCTCGGCAAGCGGGTCTTCGTAGGAGATTATCGGGAAATGCTTTCTCCATTCCGAGTACTTGGCGGTGAGTTCCTGGTAGCTCAGGTTGGAGCCTTCGAAGACATAGCGGTCGTTCTGGAAGAATTCGCTGGCGGCAGAGTCCAGGGCTATCTGCACTTCTTTGAAATTGTAGCCGGCTTCCTTTATTGAATTGCAGATGGTCTCCAGGACGGACTCGTGGGTGAATATCTTGGGGGCAAAGCCGCCCTCGTCGCCGACCGCGGTGGTGTAACCGGCCCGGGCGAGGATCTTCTTGAGTGTCTGGTAGATCTCGCAGCCCATGCGCAGAGCGTCCGTGAACCTGGCCGCCCCGGTGGGGACGATCATGAATTCCTGTATGCTCAGGCCTGAGTCCGCGTGCTTGCCGCCGTTTATTATGTTCATCATCGGGGCGGGGAGTATGAAATCCTTGTGCTTAAGGCCGTAGGCTTTGCGGATATAGGCGTAAAGAGGAAGTTTGGCGGAAGCCGCCCCGGCGCGCGCCAGGGCCATGGAGACGGAAAGGATGGAGTTCGCGCCCAGCTTGCTTTTTGTCTGGGTGTCATCGAGCTTAATCATCATCTCTTCGAGCTTTATCTGGTCGGCTTTAAGGCCGGTGATCTCGGCCGCTATGGTCTTGTTTACGATGTCAACGGCTTTGGTAACGCCTTTCCCGAGATAGCGCTTGCCGCCGTCCCGCATTTCCAGGGCTTCGTGGGTCCCGGTGGAGGCGCCGCTCGGAACCGCAGCGCGGCCGAACGACCCGTCTGTAAGCAGCACGTCGGTTTCCACGGTGGGAAAGCCGCGCGAATCAAGGATTTCCCTGGCTGTAATTTTTTTTATTTTAGCGTCCATTGTTTGTTTTTATCTCCTGTGATCCGGCGCCTTAAGCGGCGTCCGGACTTAGAACTTCCCGGTCATTATTTTTTTACCGGCCTCGTTCAGGGCTGCTGTTTTCTGTGCGGTGGGGGATTCCGCGTAAATGCGGACCAGCGCTTCGGTACCGGAGGGGCGCAGGCCCAGCCAGCTGCCGTCTTTCATGATGAACTTGAATCCGTCGGTGTGGTCTATTCTCCAGACCGAGGCCCCTGCCAGGTTCAGCGGCG
>MNUR01000056.1:41101-61699 GCA_001871115.1 Elusimicrobia bacterium CG1_02_56_21
GACCCGCAGTTTCTCAACAAGCACGTCCATATTGAGGTTTTTGTCCACATTCAGGTTTACCCTGGAGTTAACAAAATTACCGACGCGCTTGTTCAGGTCCGCTAAGATCTTTTTTATGGGCTTGCGCTCATAGGCCACCATCTCGGCTATGAGCATGCAGGCCAGGA
This sequence comes from Elusimicrobia bacterium CG1_02_56_21, assembly GCA_001871115.1. Taxonomy (GTDB): domain Bacteria; phylum Elusimicrobiota; class Elusimicrobia; order Elusimicrobiales; family UBA9959; genus UBA9959. The sequence goes on from MNUR01000056.1 coordinate 41,269, forward strand.
TGCCGTCTCTTTCCGGCACGTGGTTCATTATGGAAAGCCCGCCGGACTCTTCTCCTCCCAGGAGGTATTGTCCCGAGCGCAGCAAATTGCCTATGTGCTTGAAGCCTACGGCGGTTTCGCGCACTTCCAGCCCGTGGCGGCGCGCTATGGCGTCGGCGAAATGAGAGGTCATCACCGAGCGTGCGAACTTGCCTTTCAGGCCGCGGTTCTTGACCAGGTGCTCAAGTACCAGCCCGAGCACAAGGTTGGGGGAGATCCAGGTTCCGTCAGAATCTATAATTCCGAAGCGGTCCGCGTCTCCGTCGCAGGCGAGGCCCAGGTTAAGCTTGTTCTTTAATACGGCTTCCTTTAGGCCTTTCAGGTTTCCCGCGCTTGTATCCGGCGCGTGTCCGCCAAAAAGAACGTCTCTTTCCTCGCGCAGGCCCGTCACCTTCGCCCCTGCTTTCTCAAGGATGGGCCGCAGGTAGGAGCGCGCGGCGCCGTTTAGGGAGTCCGCTCCGATTTTCAGGCCGGCTTTCTTTATAGCGCCAAGGTCCAGCAGGGTGTCGAGCTGTTTGAAATAGCTGGCGTGGAAATCCCCGATTTTTATTATGCCGGCGGTAACGCCGTGTTCGAAAGGGATATGCTTCTCTACTTCGGCTATGGTAAGCCCCTGAACCCTGGCTTCCAGGTCGTTGGTTATTTCAGGCATCGCCGGCCCGCCCCAGTAAGGCGTCCATTTAAAGCCGTTATAGTGCGGGGGATTGTGGCTGGCGGTGATCATCACTCCGCCGGAGGCGTAGTTCCTCATAACTTCCCAGGCCACTACTGGGGTGGGAGCGTCAGTATTGGAGATAATGGCGGTAATGCCTTCCGCCGCAAGGGCTTCCGCCGCGTTTTTGGCGGAATCTTCGGAGAGGTAGCGGGTGTCGTACCCTATTATCACTTTAGCCGCTTTAGGCGCGGGTTTCCCCGCTCTTTGCAGGTGCAGCAGGTATTCCTCGCCTTTGTACCCGAATTCCCTGTTTTCTTTAACATGCTCGGCTGCCGCGTGGCTTACGCGGCGCAGGCTTGAAAGGTTGAAATCTTCGCCGATGACGGCCCTCCAACCGGAGGTCCCGAATTTGATGTTTGAGGTTGCCATAGATACTGAAATATAGCATAAGAGAGCAAAAAAAGCAAAAAAATACCCGTGTTTGCTTTTAAAAAGCGGTTTAGCGCTTTTATTTTGTAAAATATATATACTAATGAACAGGATACTATTATCCGTTCTCCTGCTGTCTCAGCCTCTTTCAGCGGCAGTTGCCGAACCTGAACTTGAGCTTAGAGGCTATATTTCCGCCTGGACCCAGGATTGCGCCGGTTCTTCCTGCCAGCTGCCGAAGCCGGGAGAGCGCAACCGCCCGGTTTTGCTGCGCCTGGCCCTGCCGGCCGCTCCCGGAGAGGCCGTGGCGGCTGTAGCGTCTGAAAGGCTGGGCCTGCCGGGCGGGGGGGAACTGCAGGCCGATATTAATTTCTACGCTATCTGTCCCTATGTGGGAAAGTCAGGTTTAGCTTCTCCGGGCCCGCTCCCGCTTAGCGGCGGCGCTCTGGGAGAATACGCTGAGCGTGGTATGAGCGCACAGGAGCCCAAAAACTGCGCGGGCAGGTATTTTCAGGCCCAGGTTTCTCTTTCAGGCCGGGCCGGCGCATTCTGCGCCGCCGCCCTTAACGCGGTGGACTTCACCCCGTTCCCCGTGCTCATCTGCGCCGGCGCCGCTCCGGACGGAACCCGTTTCGGCTTGACCCTGCACCGGCAGCCCTTTTAATTTATGAACAAAGAACAACCTGACATATCTCCGGGACTCTGCCGCACCCCCGAAATCGCGGCATATTTCTCCGGGCTGACCGAGGCCGACGAGGGTTACGCGGTGCATGTTATTTCCGCCATGGTCAAAGCCGGACTCCGGGATTCCTCCGTCACGGCGATGGAAGGGCGGCTGCTGGAATCCCTTGTGCGGCTTTCAGGGGCCAGGAAAGCGGTGGAGATCGGTTCTCTTTACGGCTACTCCGCGCACTGGATCTCCCGCGGCCTCGCGGACGGGGGCAGACTTTATTCGCTTGAGAAAGAGCCTGCCAGCGTGAATGCGGCTAAAGAAGGACTTGAGACCTCCGGCCTTACCCGAAAAGTTACCGTAATGGAAGGGCCGGCGCTCGAAAGCCTTAAAACCCTGGGCAAGCTGGCGCCTTTTGATTTCTGTTTTATAGACGCTGACATGGAGAATTACCCCGCCTATCTGCGCTGGGCTGCGGCCAACCTCAGGCCGGGCGGCCTGGTTGTAGCCGGCGGGGCTTTTCTTAAAGGCAAGGTCTGCTGCGAGGGCGGCGAAGCCTCCTCCAACGCCGCCGCGCGCTTTATGCGGGAGTTCTTCCACGTCCTGTTCGACGCGGACCGTTTTGTTTCCTCCGCCGTTATCCCCGCCGGCGCCGGCCTCGCAGTCGGCATAAAGTGATGAAAAAAACCTGTTTCGCGGTTCTTCTGCTTGCGCTGGCCGCTTGTTCCGGGCAGCCGCAGGCGAGGCCGAAACTTGTAAAGAAGGGGCTTCCGGCTCCGGAAATAAACCTTACGAAAATTCTTAACGCCCCGCTCGCGGAGCTTAAAAGCTGGGACGGGCTTACGGGAAAAGTAGTGGTCCTGGAATTCTGGGCTACCTGGTGCGAGCCCTGCCAGGACATTCTGCCGGCGCAAAGCCAACTGGCCGAAAGGTTCCGCAGCCAGCCTGTTGTCTTTATCCATATAACTGACGAGAGCGAGGCGGATGTGCGCGAGTTCCTGCGGACCCGGAATATTTACGGCTGGGTGGCTCCGGAGGCCGGCGCTGAAGTTTTCAAGGCTTTCAGGGTTTATGACAGACCCCATACGGTGCTTATAAACAAGTCGGGAACTGTAGAGGATTTTTCGCCTTCCCCGGTTTTGAACGCGGAGCGGCTGATGGGCCTGCTGGCCGGCCAGACCGTTGCTGATGGCCGGGTTGCGCTGTCTACGGGGCAGGGCCTTGCCGAGTTTTCTATTTCAAAGACCCAGGCCAGGGGCGGCAAAGCACGGTACGGGCCGGCCTCGCTGAACGCTTCCGCGATGTCGCTTGAATATGCCCTTGAGTGGCTGTATGGCCGGATAGACAGGTTCGAGATAAAGCCGGAGGCCAGGGAGGCCATGGCGGCGTCCTATAATATACGCATGCGTCTGCCGGTGGAGAGGGAAGCGCAAAAGAAGGATTTTTTTCTGAAAGGACTTGAGGCCTCGCTCGGGCTTAAGGTTAAAAAAACGGAGAGCGAGGCCGAGACTTATGTGCTGAAGAAAGCCCCGGGGGGGCCGGTTAATGTCAAACTGCGCCGTGATTACGGCGGGACGGCGATCAAAGGTACCCTGCTGGAAGTGAAAGGCGGTTCTTTCGCCGCTGTGGCTTCCAGGCTTAAGGATATTTTCCGGCAGCCGGTGCTGGACGAGACGGGAGCTCCGGGCACTTTTGAATATAAATTAGACCTGGTTTCTTCCGCCCCCGCGGACATAGATAAGGAGCTTCGCGCCCAGCTCGGACTTAAACTGGTGCGGCTGCGCCGTAAAATAATAACCCTGGAGATCTCCAGGATAAAATAAAGCCGTGAGGAGCGCGCGCCCTCCACGGGGAAAAATAAATCGATGAAAAGATTATCCACAAAACCGACCGTTTACCTTATAGACGGCTCCAATTTTTCAATGAGGTTCTGGGAAAAAGCCGGAGGCGCCACCCCGGGCGAGCTGGAGCGGGAATTCATGGCCTGGCTCGGCGATATTTCACGGACTGAAACCCTGCGGGCCTCGTGTTTCCGCGTTGTTTTTGACGGGCCTTACCGCAAATCGGGAGCCGCCGGCCCCTCGGTTACCGTTTATTACAGCGATTCCGAGCCGGCGGACGAGATGCTGGTGGAGCGCGGCTATTTCATGCATACGGAGGGCATACGCGCCCTGATAGTTACCTCGGACAACGGCCTGCGGGGGCGGGCGGCCGCCGAGGGCGTAAAGACAATGACCTGCGAAACCTTTCAGCACATGGCCGAGGCCGAATTGCGCAGGGACATACGGTAAATTTGTAGAATAATAGGGCTTTAGGGCTTGTGGCGGAACTGGTAGACGCGACGGACTTAAAATTCGTTGACCGCAAGGTCGTGTGGGTTCGAGTCCCACCATGCCCATTCATAATTTAAACAGTGATTTTCCGGAGGTTCTATGGGATTTGCACCTGAGGGGATAAAACTTATGGTCGGCGGAATAATAGCCGCCGCCCTGGGAGGAGTCGTGCTGGTCTGGTCCAGGGGGATGGGCTTGTCCGTACTTTTCCTCGGCCTGGCTTTCGCTGTTTTCTCCGCCTACTTCTTCCGCGACCCTGAGCGCGATAAAGTTTTCTCCCCCGGTGAAATCGCCTGCCCCGCCGACGGCACGGTGATGACCATTCAGAACGAGGGGACCCCCGGGATAACCGTGGTCCGCATTTTCCTCTCCGTGCTCAACGTGCACGTGCAGCGCGCCCCTATGCAGGGCAAAGTTACAAAAACCAAATATACAAAGGGCAAGTTCGCTATCGCCTACAAGCCTGAGGCGGCTAAAAACGAGCGCAACCTTATCCGGATAGAGGGAGAATACGGCCGCTTTGTGGAAGTTGAGCAGATAACCGGCTCTATCGCGCGGCGTATCGCCTGCTATGTTAAGGAAGGGCAGGATATTCGGCAGGGCGAGCGTATCGGTATGATCTATTTCGGTTCGCAGGTCGCCGTCTACCTGCCTGAAACCGTGCGCGTTCTTGTAAAACCCGGGGACACGGTAACCGGGGCGGAAACCGCACTGGCACTCTGGTAACAGGTCCGTATTTCAGTGATTCCGGGCTTTTTTCAAAGGATGGGATAAACTATGGAAGAGACAATACAGGAAAAGAAAGGCATAGACATGGCAAAGCTGAAGAAGACCGGGGCCGTAGTGCTGCCCTCCATCTTCACTATAGCGAACATGGCTTTCGGATTTTTCTCCATCTTGCTGGCTTCCGACGGCAAATTCGTCAAAGCGTCCTGGTTTATAATTATTTCCTACGTGATGGATATGCTGGACGGGCGGGTGGCCAGGCTGGTGCACGGAGAAAGCTCCTTCGGAGTTGAGATAGACTCCCTCTCGGACTGGATCTCCTTCGGCATAGCGCCGGCCTACCTTATCCACAAGCTGGTGCTGAAGGATTACGGCGTCTGGGGTTATCCGGTGGCTTTCCTTTACGTTCTTTGCGGCGCGCTGCGGCTGGCCAGGTACAATGTGCGTTCCCACTTCGGCGGCAGCTCCAAGGATTATTTCGAGGGCCTGCCTATCCCGGGCGCGGCCGGCTGGCTGGTGTCTTTTGTTCTGGCTTACAGTATGCTGGAAGGTGAAGGCGGGATGCGTAATATCCCGATAATCATGAACCAGATGCCTTTTGCCTACGCGGCGCTCCCGTTCGTAATGGTGATCCTCGCCCTGCTGATGGTTTCGGCTGCTCCTTATGCCGCTTTCAAGGGCGACATGATAAAAGCGAATTCAATGAAAGGTATTCTTTTAATAACCGCGGTGCTTTCAATGATAGTGGCGTATCCGCAGGATGTCCTGTTCCTGCTCTTTACTGTTTACGCCGCTTCCGGGATCGTGGCCGGGATCTATATGGCGGCGAAGGGAGTGTTCGGTTCCAAGAAGGCTTAGGATCTCTTTCAATAAAAAGCCCGGACCTTAAGGCCCGGGCTTTTTTTGTCTTTACCGCGGTTCTAATTCTGCCCTGTCAGTTAGTTTTTATGTCTTTGGGAGTTTCGTTCTGCTTCCTCGGGAACAGGGGCGGAACTTTTTGCGGCTCCGCGCCCGCTTCATGGGTTTTTCCTATTCCCAGCTGCAGGTGCATCCGGCTGGCGGTATCGGGCATGAAGGGGTCTATCCAGGCCGCTATAAGGCGCAGGCACCAGACCATTTCGTGCAGGAAGGGTTTGAGCGCCTTGGGGTTGCTCTTGGCCATCTCCCAGGGCTTTTTTGTGTCCACCAGGCGGTTAAGGGTTCCTACTCCCTGCCAGATCTTTTCCAGCGCGTCGCTGAACTGAAGTGTTTCCATGCTGCGGTGTATGGCCGGGGTCCAGGAAGCGAGCTCCCTGAAGGTCTCCGAAGCCTCGGGTTTCTCCGGCAGGCGGTGGTCCAGGTATTTGGCCGCCATGTTCATCACGCGGGAGAAGAGGTTGCCCAGGTCGTTGGCCAGGTCCGCGTTGTAGCGGCGGCGGAAAGCGTCCATTGAAAAGTCGCCGTCCTGTCCGAAAGTGACTTCCCGGAATACAAAATAGCGCAGCGCATCCACCCCGTATTCTTTCACCACGTCTTCCGCTTTTATGAAATTGCCGCGGGACTTTGACATCTTGTCCCCGTTGATCGTCCACCAGCCGTGCGCGTAAACCTTGCGCGGCAGTTCCACGCCCAGCGCCATCAGCATGGCGGGCCAGATAACCCCGTGGAAGCGGAATATTTCCTTGCCCACCAGGTGCACGTCGGCCGGCCAGAGGACGGGGAAATCCGGGGAGACGCTTTCGGGGTTGTAGCCCGCGCCGGTAGCGTAGTTGAGCAGCGCGTCGAACCAGACATAGACCGTATGCTTGGGGTTGGACCTGACCGGTACGCCCCAGGAGACCTTGGTGCGGGAGACTGAGATGTCTTTAAGCCCGGACTTCGCGAAGTTTATCAGCTCCTGCGCGCGGTAGCGGGGGGAAAGGAAGTCGGGGTGCTGCTCGTAATGCTTGAGCAGCGCTTCTCCGTATCTGGAAAGCTTGAAGAAATAGGTCTCCTCGCTTACCAGCTCCACCGGGCGGCCGTGCACGGGACAGTTCTTTTCCTTAAGCTCTCCTTCGTCGTAGAAGGCTTCGCAGGAACTGCAGTACAGCCCGGAGTAGGAACCGAGGTAGATATCTCCGCTCTTGATCAGTTTTTCAAATACCGCCTGTACGCCGGCTTCGTGCGCGGGGTCGGTGGTGCGGATGAAATGGTCGTATTTAACGTTAAGGGTTTTCCAGAGTTCCCGGAAGTCCGCCGAGATCCCGTCGCACCAGGCTTTGGGCTCGACGCCTTTTTCCCTGGCTATTTTTTCTATATTGGAGCCGTGTTCGTCGGTCCCGGTCTGAAAATGGACAGGGACGTCTTTGGAGCGCAGGTGGCGGGCCAGGATATCGGCGGCCAGGGTGGTATAGGCGTGGCCTATGTGGGGCTTGTCGTTGACGTAATAGAGCGGGGTGGTGATGTAATATTTTTTAGTTTTCATTGGGGCCTTTGTGTCTTAATCCGGTTTAACCAGGTCTTCTATCCTTATCCCGGCCCGGTCGCTTTCAAGCAGCGCGGTTTCCAGAAGAAGCTGGTAAGAAACGTTGCGTTCAGCCATGCGCTTCAGGGCTAAAGTCCGCCTGAGCAGCGAGGTAAATTTATTTTTGGAGGGAGCGGGAGCAGCGCTCCAGGCCTTGCGGGTCTTCAGCAGCAGCAGGTCAAGCAGCGTTTTTACTTCGTCGCGGGCTTTGTGGCTGTCGCGCGGCAGCCCGGCCGTGAATTTGAATATCCTGGCCTGGTCTCCCGGCCGCAGCGCCGAAACCCGCTTAAGAAAAGTTCCGGCTTCAGCCGCTTTTTCAAGGGAGCCAGCTCCGAGGGCCGCCAGGGCGGCTGCCTGCGTGGGCTCTGTTCCCTGCGCTTCAAGCAGGGTTTGCAAGGCCTCGGCGGGCAGGCGGCCGAAGTCTACTACGCAGGAGCGGGAGAGTATGGTTGAAAGCAGGGAGGTTTTTTTTGAAACCGTAAGTATTACCAGGGTTCCCGGGGGAGGTTCCTCAAGGGTTTTAAGCAGGGCGTTCTGGGCCTGGGGCACAAGGGCTTCGGCGTCCCGCACAATGAAGATCTTCCAGGCAGACATCATCGGCTTCTGCTGCGCCCAGCGGGAGAGCTCCCGCATTGTGTCTATCTTGAGGTTGGAGCTTTCGGCTTCGCCCAGCAGCGCCGCCTGGAAGGCGGTGTCCACTATGCGGATGTCCGGGTGAGCGCCGCTGGCCGCCTGCAGGCAGGAAAGGCAGGCGCCGCAGGAATCAGAAGGGTCGGTATGGACCTTTAAAGGTTCCTGCTCCGGTTCAGGCTCGGGCGCCGGGGCGGCCGCGGCGAACAGGTCTTCTTCGTCGGGCAGCTGGGGGGCGGTCCGTTTTTCCCTGTGCTCGGTGTGGGAGCAATTAATAGCCTTGGCAAATTCCACGGCCGTAAGGAATTTCCCGGTGCCCGGCGCGCCGTAAAAGATCATTGCCGGCGGGATGCGGGCGGACTCAATAAGCGCGCGGAGGCGCTTTATAGTTTTGTCCTGGCCGAGTATTGTTGAAAATGACATATTTAAAATCGGGAATCGGGGATTGCGAAAAACCGCAAACCTTATTTTTTGCTTTTCCGTTTAATGGCCAGGGTTTTAGCGACCCGCGCGCGGATGTCTTTTTGTATCTCTTCTATGGCGCGGCCGCCGTCTATCCGCGTCACTCCGGGCTTGCGCGCGAGCAGTTTATAGGCGCGGTTAACGCGCTTGCGGAACTGGTCAGGTTCGCTCTCTATCCGGTCGCGGCCCTGCGTCAGGCGCTCCCGCTGCGAGAAAGCTTTATCCGGTATGTCGAAGACTACGATAATGTCCGGCTTCAGGTTCATGGTGGCTATGCGGTTCAAGGTTTCCACGGTCTTAAGGTCAAGGCCGCGGCCATAGCCCTGGTAAGCGGTGGTGGACAGCGTGTACCGGTCCGAGATTATAACCTTGCCTGCTTTTAGCGCCGGGATTATTTTCTCCAAAGTGTGTTTTATCCTGGAGGTCTCGTAGAGGAAAAGCTCGGTCATCGGCTCGATAACGCTTTTCGGGTCCAGGAGTATTTCCCGGATCTGTTCGGACAAGCGGGTTCCGCCCGGTTCGCGGGTGATAATAACTTCATGTCCCAGTTCTTCCAGCCACTCTTTGAGCAGCGCGGCCTGAGTAGATTTTCCGGACCGGTCAGGCCCTTCCAGAACTATAAAAATTCCCCGTTTCATAACTATATGATAGCAAAGCCCGTAGCCCGGAGGGTAGGGGATAGGAGCCTTGCCCTGTCTGCCCAGGCTGGCCGGAACGCAAAAACAGGGTCGGGCAACACCGTGCCCGCCCTTCCCCGCCTCAGGCTCTGCGCTTACGCAAGCCTCGCCTTCCGGCAGGGTTTTGCTAACCCGGCCAGCCCAGGCAGACCGCTCTAAACTATCGCTGCAAAAATAAGAGCCCCCGGTTGCGGGGGCCCTTATCTGCGTAAGCTGACTACCAGCGCTTTACGAGCATTCCGAATAGCCGCAGTCGTGGCAGGTGGGGCCGGAGCAGCCGGACTCGTAGCTGACATTGGAGGAGTAGCATTTGGGGCAGTACTGGGTGCGCGAGGCTTCCCACAGTTCCAGCTTCTCCTGGCCGTTTATTTCCTGGTCGGTGGCTATGATGCCGGTGCGCTTGAGGTGGCTGCGCAGGGCTACGGCTATAGCGTGGGCCACGGAATTAATCCGGTTCTCTCCCAGCCCCATGGGCCTGTCGCCTTTCACCGAGTTGAGGTGCTTTATTATCTTTATCGGGTCGCCGCCTTCCTCCAGGTATTTGGAAAGAAGAATCCCTATTAGCGAGGTCATCCCGCTGATCTCGGTCCCCAGCGGGGGCATATTGGTGAACACCTGGTAGGGGCCGTGCTCGTTATAGTTTATATGCACGTGCAGCGGTCCGTAGCCGGTCTTCAGCTGGAAATACTCAGAGGAAACGCCGAAGGACTGGTAAGGGGCTTTCTTCTTTTTTGGCTTGGTCTGCGGCTGCGTGCCCGGGGTTATGTTCAGTACCTGCTGAGCTTTGCAGCCGTCGCGGTAGACGGTGAGGCCTTTGCAGCCCAGCTTATGCGCCAGCAGGTAGCAGTTCTTAACATCCTCCACCTTGGCCGAGGTGGACATATTGATGGTCTTTGAAACAGCGTTGTCTACGTGCTTCTGGAAGGCCGCCTGCGTTTTTATATGGTTCTCCACGGAGACGTCGTGGGCCGTGGGGAAAAGGTCCTGTATCTTTTTGGGGATCTCGGATATGCCGCGCACGGCTTTGTGATTGCACTCTATTTTCTTCCACAGGTTTTTCTCTTCCAGGCCGAAGTAGCCGTGTTCTTTGGCTACCTGTTTGAAGAGCGTATTAACCTCGAAGAAAGTATCTTTTGCTTCGGCGTCCTGGTTGTTCTTTATCGCGTCCAGCGCCCTGGCATTGTAGCGGGTGTAGGCTATGGCGAAGAAAGGTTCTATACCCGAGCCCTGCAGGCCGGCCGCTATGGCTATGGTGCCCGTAGGCGCTATGGTGGTGCGGGAAGCGTTGCGCGGTTTTGCCGCAATCCCCCTGAAGTTCCGGCTCTCCGTGTCGTAGATGGAACCTTTCCAGTTCTGGAACACGCCGCGCTCTTTAGCCAGTGCCTCGGAGGCCTCCAGCGCTTTGTCGTTTATGAACTTCATCACTTCTTCGGCTTTCTTCAGGCCGGCGGGGCTGTCGTAGGCTACGCCCAGCTTTACCGCGGTCTCGGCCCAGCCCATCACTCCCAGGCCTATCTTGCGGTTGCCTTTGGCTATCTTCTCTATCTCGGGCAAAGGGTAATTGTTTATCTCTATTACATTGTCGAGGAAGCGCACCGCCGTAGCGACGGTAGTGGCCAGGCGTTCCCAGTCCAGCTCGCCGTGCATCAGCCCGCCCTTTACGTAGTTGGCCAGGTTTATCGAGCCGAGGTTGCAGGATTCCCACGGCAGCAGCGGCTGCTCGCCGCAATTTCCGCTTATAATTCCGGCAGAAATTAACGAATGTGTCTCAGGCTCCGTCGTGCAGTATACATCGGTCCGGCCGGCCGGGCAGATAGATTTTATCCGGGTGGTAAAAGATTCCCGGTAAGCTCCTCGTGTAAGAGTAGTCTCGAACGCAATAGCTTTACTTTGTTTTGCGGGTGTCAGAAAACCTATTTCTTCCAGGAAACGCGCGCGGCTTTGGCGGGTGATTATAAGCTCGTATTGGTCGCTGAAAGAATAAAGTTTAGGATTCCTCTCAGAATCGGGCATCAGCTTCCTGCCGGCTTTACGGCGTAAGTACAGCTGAGAAACAATTCCCTCATTAAGCAGCAGCAATTGGACTTCCTGCAGCAGTTTCTTCGAGCTGTTAGCCAGCCGGATCGAGCCGTAGCGGATCCGCTTTGAAATATTAACAGTGCCGTCCGCCGTGAACAGCGCCGACAGGAACCCGAGCACCGCCTCGCGCGGGGCGCTCCATAACGCTTCAGGTACGCCTTTCTTCAAGCCGTTCGCTTGATGGACACCGAGAGAGTTAAGGAAATAATACAATCCCGATTTATAGTATTGAGCGAGTGTTCCGTTCCTTTCAATTTCAGAACCTTCCAGCCCGGTCCATTGCTTTATCAGCGTCCGGAATTTGGGCGCCAAAATCTTCTTCTCCTCGTCGCCGTACATAAGGCCGACGGTGTAGTTGGGCACCTGGCGTCCCTTCGGTGTTTCCGCGCTGACCCAGCCGTCCCCCGTCAGCCAGCCCAGGAGTTCGCCCAGCTCCCTGGACCATTTTTTAGGGAGAACGGCTTCGCCGCGCTCCGTCCTCGCTTTAAGTTTATTTTCCGCGGTAAAAGGCGGTAGCTCGTGATTGCGGCTCCAGGCTCCGGCCCCGGATTGGATCAGCACCTGGTCGCCGGGTTTGAGGTTCTTCAGTTCCACGGTTCCGTCCGGAGTGAAGAACTTATGGTCTTCCGTGGCCGTAACCTCGAAACCGTGTTCCGTCTCCAGCGTGAAAACAGTCCAATCTTTCCGGGTCTTAAATACGGGGACAGCCTTTTTCAGGGCGACTCCCATTTCTGTGCCGACGGCTACGGCAGTTCTGCCTCCAGCCTGCGCTTCGCGAATGGCCGGAACCCTCTTGTCTGTGGCCACGGCGATTTCGGCCTTATCGATAAAAAGTTCCTCAAAAGTCAGAAGCCCGCGGTCAGTGGCCAGGCGGACCGAGCCGGCAAAACAGGGATTGGTGCTTTCTATCTGGCCCAGCTCGGGGGTGGGGTTGGAGTTGGTTTCGTTTATGCGGTCTATAAAAACAATGCCGGGGTCGCCGGTAGCCCAGGCCGAGTCCACTATGGAATTAAAGACTTCCCTGGCCTTGAGAGTCCCGGTCGTTTTATTGGTGCGGGGGTTTACCAGGTCGTAGTTGGTATTATTTTCCACGGCCTTGAAGAATTTATCGTCGAGGGAGATGGAGATATTAAAGTTCTCAAGCACTCCGGGCTGGGATTTTATGGTGATAAATTCTTTTATCTCGGGGTGCCAGTAGGGAAGGATGCCCATGTTCGCGCCGCGGCGGGTTCCTCCCTGCTTTACCACGTCGGTAAGCTTGTCGAAAAGCTTCATAAAGGAAATAGCCCCGGACGCCACCCCGTTGGTCTTCTTGACCGTGTCGCCTTTGGGCCGCACGCGGCAGAAGGAAAAGCCGGTTCCGCCTCCGGATTTCTGGATGAGGCTCTGGGCGGTGAGGGCTTTGGCTATGCCTTCCATGGAGTCAGGCACGGGCAGCACGTAGCAGGCCGAAAGCTGCTGCAGGTCCCGTCCCGCGTTCATCAGGGTGGGGGAATTGGGCAGGAAGTTGAATTCCGACATCATATTGTAAAAGCCGGTTTTCCAGAGGTCTGCCGCTTCGCGCGCCGCGTCTATGTTTTTGTAGGCCTTTTCTAGGTTGGCCACGAATTTTATAAAATTAGCTTCGCGCTCCGAGGATTCTCCCAGGCCTTCGTGGAAAAAAATGGTGCGGTGGTAGCTGCCGGTTTTGTTTTCCGCTGCGCGGTAATTAACGCCTTCGAAGACGCCCCATTTTTCCGCGTCCGGGTGGAAAATAAGTTCTGAAAGCGAGATATTATGCGCAACGCGCTCAAAAAGGTCTTCCGCTGTTTTGTCGTCGCGGAGGTATTTGTCTTTTATCACCTTTGACTGATTTTCGCTCAGGATGACTGGCTTTCTGCCCAATGTAGTGGTCTTCATTCTTGTTGTCCTTAACTTCTAAATTTTCGTATTCCCGGGCCGGCGCTGTGATAGCTGTGCTCTTAACGCTAAAAAAACCGCTGATGTGCCGCGGCAGGGATACCCCGTACACGACAGGACTTCTCAGTATATTTGTTCGGACTGCCCTGTATCTGCTCCCCCCGGAGCCTCATTCTGAGCCGGGCTTTGTGTCTTGAACCCTGAACCAAAAAGTTTTGGAATACTCTTAATCTAACAATCCTCAAAGCGGTTGTCAAGGCTATGCCTGTGCCGTAACAGGAGCTGCGCTTATCAGGCGGCCAAATCTGCCGACGACAGGCCCGCTAAACGGACGGCGGGGTTAAAATTGTTATAATTTCACAAGGGCGTTTTCCAATGGAAAAAAGAAAAAAACAAGGTCTGGAGCTTTCCCAGGAGCAGGTTCTGCGCCAGGACCTGCGTTTGTTCTCCGTGCTGGCTTCCCCGGAAGAGGAATTCCTGCGCCAGGCGGCCGAGCTGGAGGCCGACCCTCTTTTTGTCCGGCTCTGTACTCCCGGAGCTGACGGCAGCACTCCCGTGGTCAGGAAGCGGTTTGCCGGCGCTTCCTACGCTTTTACAATGGCCTGCGGGGACGAAGCAATAGCCTCCGCGGCAGGCTCAGGCGGCGGGGCCGGGGAATGGCTGGCCGGGAGGCCGGAGATGCTCAAGCTTGCCCAGCGCGCAGGCCTGGATAATTTCGAGAAATATTTCCTCCAGGAAGCCGCTTTCAGCCCGGCAGCCGCGGGGCGCGCCTGCGGCCTTACTACCGCCGAGGCCGCGGCCCTTAAGAATTTTACGGACGCCTTCACCCTCGCCCATGAAAGGATCCCGCCCGCGGCCCTGCCCGAGGTGTACCTGCGCTGCGCCGCCAGGCTCAGCGCTGAGGAGGGAAAACTTTCCCTGGCTTATACCCACCCGGCCTATTTCCGCGGGGCCTACAGCGTAAATAATGAAGCTCTTTTAAATATGCGGAAAACCGGCGCGCTCACCCGTGAAGAAGCCGCCAGGGCGCGCACCCTTACGGCGAGGGCCCAGCGCATAGCCTGGCGCAAATCAGGTTTTCACAGGGCGCTTACCTCCCTGGTGGAAGAGCAGACGGACTTTCTCCTTGAGAGAGCTCCCCTGAAGCCTTTCACCCAGCGTGAACTGGCTGCCCGGATAGGGTTAAACCCCGGAACGGTCTCCAGGCTTATGGCCGGTAAAACGGTAATAGCGCCGTGGGGGAGTGAAATAAAACTAAAAGACCTTTTTAGGCAGAAAAAAGAGTATATAATTGATAAAATAACTGAGGTCTTGGGGGGGGGCGCCGCAAAGATGACAGACAGGGAAGTGGCGGAGTCCCTTAAAGCTGTGTACGGCATACGGATTTCAAGGCGCAGCGTAAACCTTTACAGGACCAAAACGGGCCTATGACAAATAAAAAAGAAACACCTCAACATGCGCTGCAGCGCAGCCTTTTTGACGCCGTTTTTTTTAACGCGCAGGAGCCGATGCTGGTCCTGGACCGGGGTCTTACCGTCCTGCTTGTAAATAACAGCGCGGTCAAGCTGCTGGGCTGGTCCGGGCTGGATATGACCGGCAAGCCGGCTTCGGCCCTGGTCCTTGAAAAAGACCTGGCCGATTTTTCCGAACTTACCGCGCTGGCGGCCAAGAACGGGGTGGTGCGCAATTACCGGTTTTACATGCTCACCTCTTCCAAAAACATAGTCAGGCTTTTCTTGACCGTTCAGTCCCTTAAGGACGAAGCCGGGGCCGTGAACGGTTTTTGTTTTTATCTTTCACCCGTCTCCCCCGACGAGTGGTCGGCTTTAAAAGACCCCCATGTTTTCAAGAACGCCGCCCGCAAGCTTAACCGCCTTACTTCCATAGGCCAGCTTACCTCGATGTTCGCCCACGATATAAAAAACCCGCTGCACGTGATACTTTCAACCTCCGAGCTGCTGCGCGCGCAGGAGGGCCAGCCCGAGTCCGTCAAGACCGGCGCGGAACTTATAGAACGCAATGCCCGCAGGGCCTCAAAAATAGTCAAGACCTTGCTGGACTTTTCGCGCAGCGGGATGTGCCGCCTTGAACCCTATTCGGTGGCGGACGCGGCCGAGAGCGCCCTTGAGCTTATAGACAGTTCTTTGAAAGCGGCCAAGGTGGGTGTGCAGAGGGACTTTGCCGAAGCTCCGAAGGTGTTCCTGGACCCGCATTATATGCACAGCGTTATCTACAATATCATCAATAATGCCGTGCAGGCCCTGGACGGCGCGCCCCAGGGCAGGGTAAAGATAAGTTCCGGCTGGCTGGAAAAAGAGAAAGAGGTGTTTTTGACAATTTCCGACAATGGTCCCGGCCTTGAGACGGGCATGCTTGAAAACCTTTTTCAGCCTTTCTTTACCACAAAAGATAACGGTACCGGCCTGGGTCTTTACCTGGCCCGCCAGATAATGGACGAGCATGGCGGGAGAATAATCGTTTCTTCCCCGGCGGAAGGCGGGGCCATTGTAAGCCTGCGTTTCAAGAAGACGGTGTAAAAGAAGACGGGGAATCGAGGATCGAGAATCGAAAATCGGGAATAGAAGACCGGGAAAAACGAAAGAGTTTAATGGGAAATATTTTAATAGCCGAGGACGACGCAGATACCCGCTGGGTGATCAAAGCCGCGCTTGAAAGCGGACGCCACGCCTGCGCCGCGGCGGCCTCCGGAGCGGAGGCGCTGTCCCTTGCCGAGTCGCTCACTTTTGACGCCGTGGTCCTGGATATGATGCTGGGCGATTCCGACGGGCTGTCCGTACTTGAAAAGCTGAAAAAAGAAGATCCCGGCCTGCCGGTGGTGATACTCACCGGCCACGCAAATGTGCAGACCGCTGTTAAAGCTATGAAGCTGGGCGCCCTGGATTATTTAATAAAACCTTTCAGCAACGAAGAGCTGCTGCTGATAATTGAAAAAGCCGTCAGGGAGCGAAGGCTTAAGAGGGAATTTGAAGCGCTGCGCAGCCATGTAAAACGCGCGCATGGCGCCGAGCCGGTTTTCGGTTCCAGCAGGGAGATAAAAAGTACCGCCGGCCTGGCCAGGCAGGTGGCTGCGACCGACCTGACCGTTATCCTCTCCGGGCCCTCAGGCTCCGGCAAAGAAGTGTGGGCGCGCGAAATACACCGCCTGAGCTCACGCGGTGACAGCCCTTTTGTGGCGCTGGACTGCGGCGCCCTGCCGGAAAATTTGGTGGAGAGCGAACTGTTCGGCTACGAGCGCGGCGCTTTCACCGGCGCCGACAGGCGCAAGCCCGGTCTTTTTGAAGTAGCTTTCGGCGGAACCCTTTTCCTCGACGAGATAGGCAACCTCACCACCGCCACGCAGGCCAAGCTGCTCCGCGTTCTGGAAGAGCGCAAAATACGCCATCTGGGCGGGAAAAAAGATATTCCTACCGATGCCCGCGTGATAGTGGCGTCCAATAGCGATCTGCCGGCCTGTATAAAGGCAGGGACTTTCCGGGAAGACCTTTACCACCGCCTCAACCAGTTTACCCTGCGCGTCCCTTCTCTCTCCGAGAGAAAAGAGGATATCCCGGTGCTTGCCGCTTTATTCCTCCGTGAGGCCGAGAAGCTAGTGAATAAAAAGATTGAATCAATCTCGGATTCCGCGCTAGCGGCTCTCTCCGCTTATCCCTGGCCGGGCAATGTGCGCGAACTTAGAAATGTTATTGTCCGCGCCGCCCTGCTGAGCGGGGGAGAGATACTGCCTTCACACCTTGGGCTTGGCGGAGCGCAAGCGCTTGCCGCCAAAGTCCCGGCCGCGGCTCCTGAAAATTTTGACTTAAAAGCCAGCTTGCGCCAATCCCGGGCCGAAACCGAGCGCCGCCTTATAACCGCCGCTCTTTCCGCGGCAGGCGGAAATAAAGTCAAAGCCGCCAAACTCCTCTCCATAGACCGCAAAGCCCTCTACGACAAGATCAAAACCTATTCGCTTTAATCGGGGACACAACACCTATTTATTTGCCCCCGTCTTCGACCGCGCCTAAACATAAAAATCCTCTCCCAACACGACACTCCCTTGTCGGGTTGGCCTGCTATACTCAATCGGGGACACATTACCAATTCCCTGATCTTTCGGCAGCAGGAGGGGTTATGCCAAGATTGGCCAGAGTTGTTCTCCCGGGGGTTCCTCATCACGTAACTCAGAGAGGGGTCCGTTCCATGCAGATATTCCAGCATGATGCGGACCGCCTGGAGTATCTGCGTCTGCTAAAGACAAACGCTGAAAAGTACGGCATCCGGTTTATGGCTTATTGCCTTATGACCAATCATGTTCACCTTGTGGCTATTCCGGAAAGCAAGGACTCACTTGCAAGGGCGATAGGAGAAGCGCATAAAGCTTACACGCGCGCTATGAATTTGCGGTTGGGCGTGCGGGGATATTTGTTTCAGGGCCGCTTTTTCTCTTGCCCCATGGATGACAGGCACGCGATGGCCGCGGCGGCTTATGCGGAGCGCAATCCAGTCAGGGCCGGCATGGTGGATTGCCCGTGGAAATATTTATGGTCCAGCGCAGGGTTCCATATTGGGCTCTCCGGGCGCGACCTGCTGGTGGAGCCCGGCGTTCTTGTGGCGGGCGCGGAGGAATGGCGGAAGTTTTTAAAGCAGGACCCGGACGGCCTGGACGATATGCGGGCGCATTTTAGGACCGGCCGGGTTTTAGGCGCACCGGAGTTCGAGATAGAGGCCGAACGTATAACTGGGAGGCGCCTGCGGCCTCTGCCTGCCGGCCGGAAAAAATCGGGGAATAGGTATTGTGTCTCCGATTTATTGAAGCAATAATTGAACCACAATAATTGGTGGGAGTCTATTATGTCTTTTTCTTGCTTAGCTGTAAATGGCGAAATTGGAAATAGGTGTTGTGTCCCCATCTTTGGTGTGGGTATATATCTACACATTAATGTTGATTATTGTCTACATTGTTGATTTTAGTCTACATCCACCTGTAACAACAATTTAATTTTTCAGCTTTATTTCCTCAGCAGCCGATCTTCTATAATATATTCATGTTCCAACTTGGATTTCCGGGTTTATGTCGCAATATCCTGCTTAGTCTGAATCCTGCAGTTCAGAGTAGTTCTCATTCGAAAAATAAGGGAACAGGATTATTCTGCAGGATTCCCCGCGAAGCGGGCGGAGGGCCCAGCGCTATGCGCGCCCGGCCCGACGAGGTGTATGCCTCCCGAAGGGCGCCCGCTATGCGGGCGGAAAACTTCAGCAGAAGTTTTCAGGCCAGTTACCTGCCTTTCATTGGCGGTTTTGCGCGCTTGGACTTCCCAACCCTGCCTGCCACTTCGCTGAATACCCGCATCTCAAGTTTAAATCCTTCCTTAAATAAATCTGATCGGCAGCGGACCAGGCCGGATTACCGGCCGGTAAAGCTGTTTGGCAAAGTCGTTGCTATTAATTTTGGTAGAGGTTAATCTAAAAATTTCGTTCCTAAATGTTCCCGGAGGCACTATGAAAATGCTCAAAGCCTTGGTTCTGGAAATCTTCTCGGTCCTGCTGCTGCTGCCGGCTTTAGCCGGAGCTGCACCGGCCCTCATAAACTACCAGGGCCGCCTGGTGGACGCTAACGGTAACCCGTTAAGCGGAGCCTATTCAATTACATTCAGTATATATAGCGCCGCCTCCGGAGGATCCGCTATCTGGACCGAAACCCAGAGCCTGTCCCTGGATAACGGGATCTTCAGCGCAAGCCTGGGCGCCTCAAGCGCCCTGACGCCTTCCGTCTTCTCCTCCGACACCCGCTACCTGGGAGTACAGGTTGGAGCCGACGCCGAAATGACCCCGCGCACCCAGCTTCTCTCCGTGCCTTACGCGATCTATGCCGCCAGCGCCGCCAGTGTGGGCAGTGCCGGTCAGGGCGTGATAATTTCTACCTATGTCGAAGTTGCCGGGCATGTTACTGCAAATAAGTTTTATGGTGACGGTTCCGCTCTTACTGGCATTAGTGGGGGGATAATCACCTCTACCGCCGTGCTCCAGGCGCAGATAAACAGCATAGCCGTGGACACCGGAACCCTGACAACGAGCCTGGCGGGCAAACTGTCAACCACCGGCAACGGGTCCGGCCTTACCGGGATAATCACCTCTACCGCCGTGCTTCAGGCGCAGATAAACAGCATAGCCGTGGACACCGGGACCCTGACCACGAGCCTGGCTGGCAAACTGGATACGAATGGAACCGGCTCCGGACTGACCAGTCTTACCGCTGCCAACATAAGCTCAGGAAACCTTGGTTCTAATGTTATAGCTTCCTCTATATCTGTGCTTAGCGTCTACACAGGCTCACTGCGGGACGCGGCCGTTACGAAAGCTAAAATCTCGGCCGACACATGCGTTAACGGTCAAATACTTAAGCTAGCTGGCGGGGTATGGACCTGCGCCGTAGACGATGCGGGCGCAGGTTCCATGTCCACTCAGGAAGGCGATGTGGAGAAAACTGCCGCCACCACCTCCTTGGATGTGGACGCCGACCAATTCGATGTGCTCGATAGCCCTGCAGGCGAAGCTAATATCTCACTCAATTCCTCAAGTGTCACATTGCAGGGAAATACTTTCAATGGCGCCAGCCAGCTGGTCAGGCTTGACGGAACAAGCAAACTGCCGGCGGTGGACGGCTCGGCGCTGCTTAAGGTTTCTTCTGTGACTATAGAGGCGTTCTACAGCTCGAACGATATAAGGACTAACCTGGGCCTTGGCGCCCTGGCCACGAAGGCGCAGGCCGCCGACGGTGACATCAGCGACGTGGACGGATCCAAGATCACCGGGGTGGGCACGATAGTGGCCGACCGGATAGCGGACGGCAACCTGGGCGCGCTGGTGAAAGCTTCGTCTGTTGCTGTTAATTCGGTGTATGACGGCGCAATAACCAGTGTGGGGATGAGCAAGCTGACACAGGTTCCGCTCGCGACAGCTATTGCCTATACAGTTGCATCTACAGATACGGTTGTTTTTGCCGATACGAGCGGCGGGGCCTTTAATGTAACACTTCCTGCTGCTTCGGCCTCTACGATTGGAAAGGTGTACTATATATACAACCTTGGCGGAGGCTTTAACGTTACGGTGGCTCCTACAGGCGGTGACACAATAAACGGTACTACTGTAACTTCAGGTACATACAGATGTATCAGGATAATCGGGCTCTCAAGCACCGCCTGGATAGGAACAGAAATGTTGTAGTGCGGGGATTAATCTGTATATTACCAACCTTCAGGGAGAGATGGCTCCCTAGAGGGAAAAGCGGGAAGGCTTTTTATGAAATATAAAAGCGTGGGTCTGGCTTTGGCGGGGATCGTGCTGGGTTGCGGC
>MNUR01000056.1:61729-62531 GCA_001871115.1 Elusimicrobia bacterium CG1_02_56_21
GAGACCAAGGCCTTTACTACCGGGCTGGCCGTCTCCAGCAGCGGGGGTAAGACGCTTGAATCCACGGTGGGGGAGGTTTCTGGCTCCACCATGGCGGCTTCAGGCAAAGGGCTGCGTGCGGGGCATTCCGGGACCAGCCATAGCCCCGGCGTGGTTTATGACCTTGCCGCTTCAACAACCTCCGCAACCGAGGCCCTTATGCAGTGGACCAGCGTCGGTTCTGAGGGTCTCTCCGGTCAGGCCAGCTTTGTCGAAATCAAGATAGCCACCTTCCCGGTGACCTACGCTAATTATTCCACTATAAATTCTTCTCTTACCCTGGCTGCCCTTAGCGCCGGGAATGTGGATCAGAAACTGTATCCCGGCCTTGAGGCCGGGAAAACCTATTATGTGGCTATAAGGGTGCGCGACAGCAGCAATATGTACGGCCGGCTGTCCGCCAACGCTACTTTCGGGACCACGGCTATAAAGCCGCGCGCGCCCCTTATCCGCGGCGTGCTGGCCGGCGGAAACTTCACTATCTCCTGGGACGCCGTGCAGTACAATGCGGCTGGCAGCACTATAGCGGTTAAAAATTATGAGATCTATTCAAGTTCCGCCCTTAACGGAACGGTATCTGCGGCCGTAACCCTTTCAAGTTCCACCCTTTCATACGCGGTGGGAACTTCACCGGTTAAGTGGTATTTTGTAAAGGCGCTCGATAGCAATGACGTGCGCAGCGCGGCTTCTATCTGGCTCAGTAATGCTGACGAAGTTGTACGTACAGTGGCTAGCGACCAGCGCGCTATTGTGGACATGCCTC
>MNUR01000115.1:0-8279 GCA_001871115.1 Elusimicrobia bacterium CG1_02_56_21
TCACGGAGGCCGACGCTTGCGAAGCGCGGAGGCCGAGTGGGGAGGCGCGGCCACGGTGTGGCCGACGCCGTGAGCGACGGGCCCATACCCTTGCCGCCCCGACTTCGCATCTCGACGTGAGTATTGCAAACCGCTGTTTCAATATTTCCTTCCAAATAAAAACCCCCGGTCTTTTGGGACCGGGGGGTTTTATTGTTACCGTTGCCGATTAGTACATGTCGGCGCCGGGAGGCATTCCGCCCATGCCGCCTGCCATGGCGGGCTGCTTCTTTTCGGGAAGGTCAGCTACCAGACATTCGGTGGTCAGGAGCGTGCTCGCTATGGAGGCGGCGTTCTCGAGGGCGGTGCGGGTGACCTTCAGGGGGTCAACGATACCGGCTTTCATAACGTCCACGTATTCCAGGGTGTCGGCGTCGAAGCCGATCTCTATGGGCGAGTTCTTGATCTTATCGATCACTATGGAACCGTCCATGCCGGCGTTCTCGGCGATGATGCGCATCGGGGCGTAGATCGCGCGGCGTACAATGTTGATGCCGGTGGCTTCGTCCTCGTTGTCGCCTTTCACTTTGTCCAGCGCTTTGGCCGCGCGGATAAGCGCTACGCCGCCGCCTTGTATGATGCCTTCCTGCACGCCCGCCTTGGTGGCGTTCTTGGCATCTTCGATCTTGGACTTCTTGGCTTTCATTTCGGTCTCGGTGGCCGCGCCCACGCGGATGACCGCCACGCCGCCGGACAGCTTGGCAAGGCGCTCTTCCAGCTTTTCCTTGTCGTAGTCGGAGGTGGTGTCTTCCATCTGCTTGCGGATCTGCGCGGTGCGCTTTTTGATCTCGGTCTTGTCGCCGGCGCCGTCGACGATGGTGGTGTTCTCCTTGTCGATGACGATGCGCTTGGCGGTGCCGAGCTGCTTGACTTCGGTCTTGTCGAGCTTCATGCCGCGCTCTTCGCTGATGACTTCGCCGCCGGTGAGGATGGCGATGTCTTCCAGCATTTCTTTGCGGCGGTCGCCGAAGCCGGGGGCTTTTACGGCCGCGCCTTTAAGGGTACCGCGCAGTTTGTTGACCACCAGGGTGGCCAGGGCTTCGCCGTCGAGGTCCTCGGCGAGGATGAGGAACTGTTTGCCGGTCTGCACTATCTTCTCGAGCACGGGCAGCAGGTCGCTCATGGCGGAGATCTTCTTGTCGGTGATAAGGATCATCGCGTCTTCGAGCACGCACTCCATCCTTTCGGGGTCGGTCACGAAGTAGGGGCTTACGTAGCCGCGGTCGAACTGCATTCCTTCCACGACCTCAAGTTCGGTCTCGGAGGATTTGCCTTCTTCCACGGTGATCACGCCTTCATGTCCCACTTTTTCCATGGCCTGGGCGATGAGGTCGCCTATGACCTTGTCGTTGGCGGAAATGGTGGCTATCTGGGCCTTCTCTTCCTTGGTCTTTACCGGCTTGGCCATTTTCTTAAGCTCTTCGACCAGGGCGGTGACGGCTTTGTCTATGCCGCGCTTGATCTGGGTTCCGTTGGCGCCGGCGGTGATGTTCTTTAGGCCTTCTCCGAAGATAGCCTGGGTCAGCACGGTGGCGGTGGTGGTCCCGTCGCCGGCGATGTCGTTGGTCTTGGAGGCGGCTTCGCGCACTAGCTGCGCGCCCATATCCTCAAAATGATCTTCGAGCTCTATTTCCTTGGCGATGGTCACGCCGTCGTCAATGATGGTGGGCGAGCCGAATTTCTTTGAGAGAATGACCGTCTTGCCTTTGGGCCCGAGGGTCACTTTTACGGCGTTGGCCAGTTTGTCCACGCCGGCTTTAAGCCGCATTCTGCCTTCTTCCGAGTAAATTATCTGTTTTGCCATGTTTACTTGTTCTCCTTATATATTAGCGCACTATGCCGAGGACGTCTTCCTCGCGCATGATGAGGTATTCTTCATCGTCTATCTTTATTTCGGTGCCGGAGTACTTCCCGTAGAGCACGATGTCGCCGGTCTTAACTTCCATGGGGATAAGCTTGCCGTCTTCGGTAGTTTTGCCTTTGCCTGCCGCGACAACTTCGCCTTCCTGCGGTTTTTCCTTGGCGGTCTCGGGGATGATGATCCCGCTCTTCTTTACTTCCTTGGGCTCCACGGCCTTTATGATAAGCCTGTCGCCCAAGGGCTGTATTTTAATCTTGGTTGCTGTGTCTGCCATACTTTTGCCTCCTATGATTTATTGGAAATTATATTTAGCACTTAAACCTTACAATTGCTAGTTTAGCAAAACCGGGTTTTGGTGTCAATAGCACTCTTGCCGCGGGACTGCTAATAAAGAGGACCGGAAGAGTAGACGACTGGAGGACTAGCTATAAGGTTCTGCAGACCTTATGGCTAGTCCTCCAATCTTCTAATCTTCTATTTTTTCACGAAGAAACGGAAGCGGGTCGAGCCCACCTCTATAGTGTCGTCATTGTTGAGTACTACTTTCTCGGTTAAGGGATTGCCGTTGTATTTGGCGTACCCTTCCTTTATAGGGTTAAGGTAGTAGCCCTCGGGCCGCATCGTTATTACTACCGCAAGCTCCGGGCCGCCCCCGAAGAGTCCGCCGCTCTTGTAAGGGATGGCTGCCTGCGACGATTTGCCGATGTAAGTTGAAAGCGCGGACAGCACAAAGTCTTTCCTGTCGTCAGCGGGGCCTTCCAGTACTTCCAGGGCTCCTAACGGCGTTTTGGGCTTCTGCTGGGGCAGCGGCTCTTCGGCGGCAGCCTTGGGCGGCGCCGCTGTGTCATCGGTGAAAACGAGCGAGTATTTTACCAGGGTTAGCGTGTCGCCGTTCTTGAGGCCGGCTTTGAGGGTTTTTCTTGCGTTAACAAAGGTTCCGTTCGTGGAGTTGAGGTCCTCTACGTACCAGGTTCCCCCCGACTCGTACATTTTGCAGTGGTGGCCGGAGACGGCGGCATTATCAAGTACAATGTCGTTGTCAGGTTTTCTTCCCAGTGTGAAAGAGGGTTTATCCAGCGGTATCTCGCGGATAAAGGCGGCTTCGAACTTAAGCATCAATTTAGGCATATGATTTCCTGAACATGTCCTTTAGTGTTTCTTTTATGGTCTTTTGGAGAACCGAACCTATAATCACCGTTATATTGTCGGGGCCGCCGTTGGCGTTGGCGGCGGTCACAAGCTCCTGACAGGCTTTGGCGTTGTCAGTCTGCGCTTTGATCATCTCCTGCAGTTTATCTTCCTTGACGGCTTTAAAAAGCCCGTCAGTGCAGAAGAGCAACCTGTCGCCTGCTTCAAGCTGGGTTTCAACCAGGTCTACCGCGGGTGCTTTCTGCGTGCCCAGGGCGCGGGTAAGGATATTCTGGAGCGGGGAAACGTCGGCCTGCTCCCTGGTCAGCAGGCCTTTTTTCACGTGTTCCATCACCAGGGAGTGGTCCTCGGTCAGTTGCTGCATTACGCCGGAGCGGAGGAGGTATATCCGGGAGTCGCCGATGTGCGCGATGGACAGCTTTGACCCGTTAAGGATGGCCGCGCTGAGCGTGGTTCCCATCCCCTTGTTTTCGGGGACGGAAGTTCCCGTTTCGTAGATAACGGCGTTAGCGAGCTGAACGGCGAAGCCGAGCTGGTTTACTTCAAGCGACATTTTGTCGTTGTAGGGCGTGGGTTTCATGCCCGTGAGTTTCATGGACTCGTATTTGTCGCGCGTTACTTTTACGGCTATTGAGCTGGCCACCTCTCCCGAATTATGGCCACCCATGCCGTCGGCAACTATGGCCAGTTCAAGCTCGGGGGCTACGAGGCAGCTGTCCTCGTTATTTTTGCGGACCTTCCCTTTATCCGAGGCCGAGGCAAAATTTATTTTAAAGGTCATCTTATCACCTGCCCGCGGCAGAAAGCCGTATTGAATTCCAGGTTGTCCGTGCGCGTGGCGGACAGGCTGAGGCAGCGGAACCTGCCGCCGGAATATATCGTAAAGACGGAGTTGTTGTTCGCCGGCGGCGAATAGGCGGGAGTGGGTGTCATTTTTTATCCTCTTCGGGGTAGATAAGCGGAAAGCTGCTTTCAAAATCCGTCCCCTTGGTCTGCTTGCGCGCCTGGGATTTATTCTCCGGAGCGGGAGCAGGTTTGGGTTGGACCGGCTTGGCTTGCGCCGCGGGGGCGGGAGCGGCAGCCGGTGCGGCCTTAGGTTCCACTTTGACCGTCAATTCAAGCCCGGCCCTGGGGGCAAGTTCAAGTCCTGGCGGGGAGGTCTGCTGGGCGGCGGGGCGGCTAGGCGGCCGGGCCGCCGTAGAAGGTGCGGCGGAAGCAGTTGCGGAGGGTTTGGGCAGCTGCGCCGCTTTAGGCGCGGTCTGCGCGGCTCCGGGCTGTGCCGCCGGGCCGGTGGCCGGTTTGGGCGCAGGGGCTGATAAAGTAACCGGCTTCAGCGCGGGCGGCTGCGTGGCCGCGGGCTTGGGCTGCGCTGACGGCGCGGGGGCCGGCTTCGGGGCCGGGGCCGATAAAGTAACCGGCTTCAGCGCGGGCGGCTGCGTGGCCGCGGGTTTGGGCTGCGTGGCCGCGGGTTTGGGCTGCGTGGCCGCGGGCTTGGGCTGCGCCGCCGCGGGTTTGGCAGGGCTTGCGGCCGCGGCAGGCTCAGGGGAAGCCTTGGGCTGAGGGGCCGGGGTGGAATTTATCTGCGGGGTCTGCCCCGCCATTACCGCCCTTATAGCCTCGGCCATCTCCCCGCCGGTCTGGAAACGCTCCTCCGGATTCTTCTTGAGGGCCTTGTCCAGGACGGGAAGTATTCCGGGGGGCAGGCCGGGTTTTATTGTCAGCGGGTCCGGGTAGGGGTCGCTGGTTATCTGGAACAGGAGGGTTCCTATGGATTCCCCTCCTTTCCAGGGCCGCTCGCCTGTGAGCAGCTCGTAAAGCGTTACGCCCAGCGAGAAAAGGTCCGCCCGGCCGTCGACTTTCTTGCCGGCTATCTGCTCGGGGCTCATATAATACGGAGTGCCCAGGACGGTTCCGGTCGCGGTCTTGGAGTGCTCCGTTATCCGCGCTATGCCGAAGTCCGCTACCCTTATGGTTCCGTCTTCGAGCAGCATGATATTGGCGGGCTTGATGTCGCGGTGCACAATCCCGTTCTTGTGCGCGTAATCGAGGGCCTCGGCCGAGCGGGCTACATATTCGAGCACTTTATCCGCGGGGAGCAGGGTGTCCTTCGACGCCCACTTTTTAAGGTCGTCGCCTTTGAGCAGCTCCATGGCTATGTAGGCTATGTCCTGCTCTTCTCCGGCGTCAAAGATCTTTACAATATTCGGGTGCGTCAGGTTGCCGGCGGCCTGGGCTTCGCGGAAAAAGCGCTCTTTCTGCTCCTTCATGGCCTGTTCTTCAAGGCCTTCCTCGAAGCGCATTGTTTTTATGGCCACGGACCGGTTTATTTTCGGGTCCACTCCCAGGTAGACTATGCCCATCGCGCCTTTGCCCAGCTCTTTTTTAATCTCGTAGCGTCCGAGCATGGGCGTGGCGGAAGAGCCCGCCATCATCATGGTTGCGTCGCTCCCCCCGCCGCCTTTGCCCCCTACTCCGCCGAAGACGGCGCCGTCCGCGGCTTTCTTCAGGACGTCTATCTTGGATTTTACATCCTTGAATTCCGGGTCTTTGTTGGAGATATGTTCGTAGACCGCGACCGCTTTGTTATACTGGCGCTTGCGCTCAAAATCCAGCGCCAGGTTGTAAAGGGTATCCTTCATATTATCGTCAAGCGGGCACAGCCGGAACTTTTCAAAGGCCAGGTCCAGCATTCCCTGTCCCTGGAAGGAAAGCCCCAGCATCTTATTGGTCTCTATCTGTGAAACCTCGATAAGTTCCTTTGATTTTTCAGTGGAGAAGAAGCGCTTGGTGATAACGAAGATATAGCCGGCGGTCAGAACCACGGCGGGGTACATTATCTTCAGCCACAGGCCCTTGGAGGTGAAAAGGAACATTCCGGTGGCCAGCAGGGCGGCGAACATCCCTCCCGCCAGGACCGCGCCCGTGCCGGCTTTGAGCCTGGGAAGCAGGAAGGCGGTGAAAAGGCCGGCTATGACGATAAGCCCCAGTTCTACGGGCATGGCCCAGTCGGGGCGGGCGATGAAGCGGCCGGAAAGTATGTTGTCTACTACGTTGCCGGTAAAATCCACGGCCGACATCGCGCTGTCGGTAGGGGTAACGTAAAGGCTGCCTACGCCCTGCGCGGTCAGGCCTATCAGCACGATCTTGTCCTTGAAGGCTTCCGGGACCACCTTGCCGTTCATAACGTCGTAAAAGGAAAAATATTTAAAAGACTTGGCCCGGTTGAAGGCCAGCAGCGCGGAGGATTCCATATCCAGCTTCATCACGCTTTTGCCGAAAACGGCCGAATCCCCGGGGGCCACCGTCACCTGGCCCGGGGTCAGCCCCAGGCTGACGCGCACGACTTCCGCGGCGAAGGACGGGTAGAAGTTCTGCCCGTAGGCGATGAAGGGAAATTCCTTGCGCGTGGTCCCGTCCCTGTCGCTGAACACGTTCACGTGCCCGGCGCCTGCGGCCGAGGAGGCCAGGACGTCGATGGGCGCGGTTATGGCGGAACCCTCTATGGAAACCTCGGCGGGCCCGGCTTTATTGGAGACGGAAGGGGCGAGCCGCTTCATCCATTCCGGCTCCGGCTTGGGTTTGGAGGCGGGGATGCCGGTGTCGAAGAAAAGCGGCAGAACCACGTTCCCCGCGGCCGCCGTGGCCTCAGCCAGCTTCATATCGTTGTCCATGGCCTTTTTGGCCTGGTCTATGGCGAGCAGGAATTCGGATTCTTTGCCGGCTTCCTTTATTTTTTTCTGGGCTACCAGCTCGGTGTATTTGTTCTTCAGGAGTTCGGCCAGCTGGGCGTCGCTGTTCTTTTCGGGCTCGGAGAAGAGGATATTCAGGCCTATGACCGAAGGCTTGGCGGGCTCAGAGGAGAGCCAGACCAGCATGTCCGCGATCTTGGAGCGGGACCAGGGCCAGCGGCCGATTTTTGAAATGCTGTCGTCGTTGATCTCTATTACCGCTATATCGTTTTTGACGGGAGCGGCGGCGCTGAGGCGCGCGCGGAAGTCGTAGAACTTGAGCTCGGCCGATTCCAGGCCGGAGCCGGGAAGGAAGTAAGAGAAGAGGGCGGCCAGCGTAAGCGCCAGCCCCCACAGGATATCCGAGAAAATAAATTTGCGCACTTTTCCTCCAAACCCTCTAAAAAAGTTCTCTTTCCCAGTAGGCGGCCAGAAGTTCCTCTACGAAACAGGCGTTGGCCATCAGAGCCAGGAAAAAGGCTATGAAAATTATACCGGCTGACCCGGCCAGCGTACCGCTGATGCGTAAACCCAGGTCTTTGTAGTATTCCAGCCTGGCCTGGTTCTGCAGCGTTCCGCGCGCGGGCGGGATTACCTCGGCGGGCTTGGCGGGCAGCTTGGGCTGCAGCGGGCGCCCCTCCAGGTCGTACAGCGTTTCTGCCTGGGCGTCCATATACGCCTGCTGGTAATTCATCTGGTTAAAGCGGTTCGTCTTCTTTGCAGTTTCGGCCTCTATCTTTTCCTTCTGCGCCGTGATAATTTCTACCTGCGGATTGGTGAACATGGCGAACATAGCCAGGTTTGCGCCGAGGAAGAGGAGCTGGGGGTTAAATAAGAGGGAAAAGCTTTTTTGGGTAAGCGCGGCGGCCAGGCCCAGAAGGGCGAGCACTCCGCCGGCCGCCAGCCAGATCATCTCAGGGCTTATTTCGGCCCCGGCTTTGAAATATATGTATGTGAAAGCGAGGCCGCTCAGGTAGGCGGCTACCGCGAGGCCCTTTAAAATCCAGTTCTCCTTAAAGACGGCTTTTGACGCCGCCATGTAGAGGAAAAAGGCGTAGACAATAAGGTTGGTTGCGGAGAATATGTTCTCTATGCTTATTTTTACAGCCAGAAAGGCCTTTGCCACTGTATCCGCGTCCTGCGGCGCCGGTATATAAGCGCCTCCGGCGTAGGCGGCTGCCGCCGCCGAGACGGCGAAAACAGAGTAGGCCAGGGTGAATTTAAGCGGCTTCTGCCAGAGGGCCCAGGCATAAAGGATCACTCCTATCAGGGCCAGCACGGACACCGTAACAGGGTCGGACGAGAGCGGTGAGGAAAGCGAGCCCGGAACACTGCCGGAGGCGCCTGCCATGAGGAAGAAGCCGGTGCCTGTGAGCGTCAGCGCCAGGTGTACGGCTACTTTGAGGCCGTTATGCAGCGCCGCCAACTGAAGGGCGGGTTTCTGCGGCGGCTCTGCCTGGGCCATGAGGACCTCAGGCGCAGGAGGAGGCGGCGGGGGCGGC
>MNUR01000115.1:8287-19986 GCA_001871115.1 Elusimicrobia bacterium CG1_02_56_21
GGGGTCGGATCTTTCAAGACCTGCCTGCGGGGCTTCGGCCGAGATTTGCATACGAGCCGTAACTTCCGGTATGTCGAAAGTGGTTTCGTTCGAAACCGGTGCTATGTAGCCTTCGCCGGAACCGAATTTTTCTATGTCTGCCAGAACTTCGTCCGCTGTCTGGTAACGGTCCCCGGCCTTCTTCTGCATCAGCCGCTCTATTATCCGGCAGGCCCAGAAAGGGATGTCCGGCTTAATGAGCATAACGTTGGGGAGCGGGTCGCCTATATGCTTATGAATGACCTCGATGGAGGACTTCCCGTCAAAAGGATATCTGCCGGTAAGTATGTAAAAGTAAGTCGCCCCTGCGGCGTACAGGTCGGCGCGGGCGTCCACCGTGCCGGCCAGGCCCTGCTCGGGCGACATGAAATAGGCCGTGCCTACCATCTCTCCCGCCATGGTCAGCTGTTTCTCTTCGGTAATGCTGCGCGCAAGGCCGAAGTCCACTATCCGGGGATTGCTGTCGGTGCCTACAAGTATATTGGAGGGTTTTATGTCGCGGTGTATTATCGACTTTGAATGCGCGTGGCCCAGGCCTTTAAGAACCCCGGACATTATCTCGGTGGCTTCTTTAACCTGCAGCGAGCCTTTTTCTTCCACAAGATCCTGGAGGGTCTTTCCCTCCACATAGGACATTAAGATGAAGTAGGAACCGTTTTCCTGTCCGAAGTTGTAGACGTGCACGATGTTCGGGTGGTCCAGCTTTGCCGCTGAGCGGGCTTCACGGAGGAAAAAATCTATATTGCGCTGTTCCCGCGCCAGGTCGGGCGCGAGCAGTTTTACGCAGACGAATTTGTCGAGCGCTTCCTGATGAGCTTTGTAAACCGAGCCCATGCCGCCCTGGCCCAGCTTGCAGATTATTTTGCAGCCCGCGAAAACGGTGCCGGCTATTTCAGGTTCTGTTTCCATTTGATTCGCGGTTATATCCGCCTGTCCCTTACGAAGATGCTCCCGCGTCTTGTTGTCAGTTCTTTTGCGTAATGCTTCAGCTCCGCCGCGCTTTCCACTATCTTGGCGTAATGCCTCTGGGTCCGCGGGGCCACTATCGCTACTGTCAGCGACATGAGCGGGAAATCTTTTGTTTTATTCTTGCGGTCCATGGTGGTAATGAACCCGCGCGTCCGGTCGGCCTCGTTGTAGAATTCTGGGATGAGCCTGTCGAAGTCCTCTGTAATGGCCTTTGCCACGATCTCACAGACTTCCGGGGAAGTTATCAGCACAAAGTCGTCCCCTCCGACATGGCCCACAAAATAGTCGTGGCCGGCGATTGCCTTGGCTTTTTCGGAGAGCAGGACCGCTATGCGCTTAATAACCTCGTCGCCCTTTGCATAGCCGTAAACGTCGTTGTAGGCTTTAAAATTGTCGGCGTCTATATAGGAGAAGGCGAAGGGTTCGTCCTCCGCAATGCGGCGGGTGACATCTTCCTCGATGGCCGGGCTTCCCGGCAGGCGGGTAAGCGGGTTGAGAGCGGTATCGGCGCTTTTTCTTTTCAGGATGCGGTTTATCCTGGCCCTGAGTTCCCGCACGTCGAAAGGTTTTGTTATGAAATCATCCGCCCCGAGCTCGATGGTATTGATCCTGGCGTCAACCTCCGATACCCCGCTGAGTATTATGACAGGAATATCCCGGGTGTCCGGGCTCTCGCGTATATGCTTGCAAAGGGAGTATCCGTCCATGCCGGGCATACGGAGG
The DNA here is from genome assembly GCA_001871115.1 of Elusimicrobia bacterium CG1_02_56_21. Classification (GTDB taxonomy): domain Bacteria; phylum Elusimicrobiota; class Elusimicrobia; order Elusimicrobiales; family UBA9959; genus UBA9959. The sequence goes on from MNUR01000115.1 coordinate 10,019, forward strand.
TCCAGCAGTATCAGGTCCGGCTTGCTTTCTTTTAGAAAAGCAAGAACCTCCTCTCCCCGGGAAAAGGTGGTCACGGTATAGTTATATTTTTTCAGCACGGCGGAAATGAGCAGGCCTACATTAGGGTCATCATCCACCACAAGCACTTTTTTTCCCAGCAAGGTTCCCCCAGAAATCGTCTGCGCAGGTTCATTGTCAGAACCCGTCCATTAATTATAAGACATAATATAAGTTAAATCAATATTGAGCGGGCAGTCGGCCCGGGGCCGATGGGAATACGGCGGGGATGCTCAGGGTTGAAACATGTTGCGGCCCGGCTTTTACTTGCCGATTCCCGCTTCGCTGGAAGGTTTTGCGGCCACGAGCCCAAATTGGGCCTTGTCAAAAATCCGGCATATGCTATAATACTAAAAAGAGCAATAATCGCAAAAGTCGCAGTTGGCGGCAGCGCTTACAAAAAGCTTCCGCTAAACCAAACAACATAGAGGTGCTTCCATGAGAAAGAAAATTTTCAGTACTTTTGAGGTTGCCAAGATGCTGGAACTTTCGCCGGGAACGGTGGCTAACTGGGTGGATGCGGGGCGCCTGACCGCATATAATACCCTGGGAGGCCACCGCCGGATAAAGGCTGAAGATCTCAAAACTTTCCTCGAGGAAAATAATAACCCTGTTCCGAAGGAGCTTTCAGCCCGTATGTCCAGCGTGAAAAAGGTGCTTATCGTAGAGGACGACGTCAAGTTCCTCAAGCTGACGGAGCGGTTTTTCCGCACTTTCCGCAAGAAGTGGGAGATCTACTCCGCCGCGGACGGATTCCAGGCCGGGTCGCTGGTGGGCAGCGAAAAGCCCGACGTTGTAATACTGGATATAATGCTGCCGGATATAAACGGATTCAAGGTCTGCGAAATTATAAAAGCCAGCAACAAAAATACGCTGGTTATAGCCGTGACCGGCTACGACTCGGACGATATAAAAAGCAAGATCATAGCAGCCGGCGCGGACGCTTACTATGTAAAGCCCTTTAAATTCGAAGACCTGGTTGCGCGCATAGAATCCTGGGACGAAAAAAAAGGTATTTTAACCGATTAGAGGGGTTGGGTTAGGGAGGCGCAGCCTCCGGAAGCTCCTGAATTCCAGACGGAACAGGAGCTTCCTCTTTTTTGTCTGAGTGTAACCCAGGTTACATTTAGCCGCGTCCGACCGCCGGGCGCGGCGGATTTTGCGGGCCGGCAAGTCTTGACAAAAGTTAATGCTAGTGCTAAACTAAACCTGTCAGGGCTGCCTCCCTCACCCTACCCCCCAATAGGCAGCCCTGCCTTTTTTTTCAGACTGCCGTATACGCGAAGGCGGCAATCCGGAATATTACGGCTCTCCGCGCCAGAAGCGCGCCGAAGCCGGCGGCGGCCCCTGCGCCGGAAATATTTATGCGGAATCCGCACCTCCTCATCCCGTAAAGCCAAAGCCGGAAAGATGCCGCAGCGGCTTGAGAATAAAAAATACAGCGCTGATCTTCGGGTCAGCCGCGGCGGCTCTAAGGACCTTCGGAAATTAGAGCGCAGCGGCGGTATTTTTGCATTGCTTTTGCATAGCGACGAGGCCGGCTGCCTGCGGGCTTCCGTTAATTTTCCAATTAGGTCTTAATAAGTTATAAAATAATTCCCGTATGGAAGAAAACAGAACGGCAGGCGGTACCAGGTTTACGCCTGAATTCATTTTTGCCGCGCTGCTTTCCTTTATACTTATCCCCCTATATATTTACTGTCTGCCGCCGGTGCTTCCCCCTTACCGCGATTCCGGCGAGATGGCCTCCGTGGCCTGGACCCTGGGGATAGCGCATCAGCCCGGCTACCCGCTTTACATAATCTCCGCAAAGCTTTTTTCCCTTATCCCGCTCGGCAACCCGGCATGGCGGCTGAACCTTTTCTCGGCGGCTGCGGGCCTGGCCGGGGTCTTTGTTTTCTGGCGGCTGGCCGCGGCGGCTTTTTCGCCGCTGGCCGCTTTCTTCGCCGCGCTGCTGCTCGGCTTTAATTTTACGCTGCGCACGGTTTCCAGCGTTCCGGAAATGTACGCCCTTAATTTCTTCTTTGCCGCTGTCCTGCTTTTTACCGCTTCCCAAAAAGGCGCGCGTGCGATCATGCTGACGGCTTTCCTGCTCGGGCTGGGCATGGCCAACCGCATGGACCTCCTGCTGGCCCTCCCGGCGCTGCTTATCCTGCTCTGGCCGGGTTTGAAAGAGGGCGGCTGGACGGCTCTGCTCAAATCAGCCGGGTTTTTCTTTCTGGGCTTTTCCCTCTACCTCTACCTGCCTTTCCGCTCGTCGGGCTGGCCGGTTTTAGACTGGAGCCATCCGGCTGACCTCAACACTTTCCTGGCTGTAATTACCCGCAAAAGCTACGGCTCTACCCTGGACCTGATCTCCCTTAATTACGCTAAGGGCGAGCTTTTTCTGCCCGGCCTGAAGTATTATGGCGCGCATCTCTGGAGTAATTTCAGCGTGGCGCTGTTGTTTGCGGCGGCGGGGATCTGGGCGGAATGGAAGACCAGCCGCCTCCGGCTTCTGGCGGTGAGCGCGCTTTTTATATGTTCCGGGCCCGTTTTTATTTTCCTGGCCAATATGCCCCCCAATCCGCACGCGCTGGCTATTGTGGAGCCATATTACCTGCTTCCGGACCTGGCCGCCGCATTCTGGACCGCGGCGGGTTTGTTTTATCTCGCGAGGCTGTTTCCCCGGGCCCGCGCCGGATTCGTTTTTGCCGCTGCTGCGGCGGCTTGCCTGGTTTTCTACAGCGGCGCGCACGGGTCGGCAAGGCGCTGGCTTTTCGCGGCTGAGGACTACGCCTCCGACGTTATGAGCAGCGTCCCCTACGGCGCTTCCGTAGTGGCTAAAAAAGACGTGCAGCTTTTTTCCCTCTGGTACCTGCAGTCGGTGCGGGGGCAGCGGCCCGACCTGAATATTGTGGCCCAGGGCCTGAGCGGGGCTCCATGGTACAAAGCTTCAAAAGCCCGCTACAGCCCTGGCTCGCCGCTTTTTAATCTTAATTCAGGAGATAAGGCCGGGTGGCTCAAGTTCGCGGAGGCCTCTCCCCGCGGGCTTTATTCCACTATGGACGCTGACGTGCCGCGCGACATTCCTGTCCTGCCTTACGGCACCGTCAACCTTCTCTATCCCGCGGCCCCCTCTCCGGAAGGGCGGCCCGGGCTGCTCTACTCTTTCCCCAGGCTCAACATGGATTACAGGGATTTCTTTGACCGGGATATAGGGACATCCTACGCGCAGGCTCTGCTGTCCGGCGCTGCCTGGAAGAGCGCTGCGGGCGGCCTGGACGAACAATCCCTGCGGGATCTGCGCCTTGCCGCCCTGCTCGACGATAACCTGCCCGACGCCCCCCTCTATGAAGGATTTTATTATTCTTCGCGCGGTGAGTGGGCCGCGGCCCGGGATTGTTTCAGGGCTTCTGCGGATATCTACGAGCGGCTGCTGCAGCTGAGCGTTAAATATTACTCTCTGCCCGCCCTCAGGCAAAGCCTCTCGGCTTCAAGCGCTTATGCCTGGCTTAATTACGGGGTGGCCCTGGAGAAAACCGGGGACGGTGCCGGAGCCGGGGAAGCTTATCTGTTCTCGCTTAAGCGCAACCCGGGGCTGGCTGACGCCCATTACAACCTGGCCATCCTTTACTGGAACAGGGATTGGGCGAAAGTGCGCTCGGAATTAAGGGAGACCCTCAGGCTTAACCCGGGCCATGCGCAGGCGGCTAAATACCTGGCCCGGATAGGGCAGAAATAGATACGCCGGAACTCCGGCAGGAAATAAAAAAACCGCTGAACGGCGGTTTTTTTGTCGTCGGGCCGCTGTTTGCAGGCGGGCGAGGCTGAGGAGGTTATTTAGGCAGGTAGTTGTACCTGAACTGGAACATGCCCATCAGGTCCCAGCCGCCTTTGAAGGTAAGGTAGGAAAGTTCGAAATTAAGCTTAAGCAGCGTGCCCAGGTGCAGGTTGAAAAGCATCGGTTTCTGAGGCGCTCCCTGGGGCGCCATTATTTCAAGGCCAATGGGCGAGTCTCCCCTGGGGAGCCACATTATCCCGCCGAAAAGCATGCCTGTCGGGATCTGGAGTTCCGTATCGGAGTTCCTGTTGTTGCTGAGGTTGATGGCTTCCTTTGAAAGGAATTCGGAAAGGCCGTAGATAACCTTAGGCATATCTCCGTCGGAATAGCCCGCGTTTATAATGAACTTGGGGTGCAGGCGCTTTGTAAGCGCGACATAGGCATTGGCGTAGGTGTCGGTGTTCTTTGAATCTATCTTTGTGCTGACCGAGGGCTGGTTAAGGGTGGGCTGCGCCGCGTCGCGGAATTTAAGAATTCCCTGCACCCCTGCGGCCATGGCGGGGCGCCATTTTCCCTCGGTCTGAACCTGCATTTTGGAGTCGGCCGAGAGCAGCCAGAGGCCGACACGGTCCAGATAATTCTTTTTCTCTATGGTCCAATCGTAGGTATTCTTTCCGTAGAGGCGGCCTATGTAATAGGCCGCGTTGAAATCCAATCCGAGGCCGACGGCGTTGACCCCTTTTCCCCTGTAGGCGGTGGGCATAAGCACCAGGCCGCTGAGCGAGGCTTTTCCTTTGTTGTAGGAGGCCGGCTGTGACGGGCCTTTGGCCTGGGGGACTACCGGTTTGGGCATGACAGGCATGAAGAACCCTGCGGCGGGCGCCGTGCCGGCGGCCACGGGAGTTACCTGGGCCGAAAGCGGCGAGGTAAGAAGCAGGAACAGCAGGATAAAGGTAAGTCTCATAAGAATATAAGGCGCGGGGCCTTGCCGTAACTAAGCTGCGTAAGCGATCCAGATAACCAGAGCCAGCCTGGCAAGCAGGTTAGCCTCAATTCCTGCCAGTACGTCATCTATAATTATACCAAAACCTCCGCGGACGCTGGTTTCAAGTTTGTTTATCGGCCAGGGCTTGAGCGTGTCGAGCGCGCGGAAAAGGATAAAGGCTGCCGCAAGGTTGAAAGGAGTCCGGTCCATGAAAAGAACGGCTATCCAGTAGCCTATCATTTCGTCTATTACTATCCGGGGATCGTCGTGGGTTTGGTAGCTTTTTGAGGCCAGGCCGGCTATCCAGACCGAGAACGGCAGGAAAGCCAGGCAGAAGAGGGCGAAGTAGGTTCTGTTCCCGGGCAGGAAAGGCACCAGGGCGAGAGCGACCAGCGTGCCGGCCATGCCGGAGCCGGTGAACTTTTTGAAACCTGTTATGCGCGCGGGCAGGTAGCTGATGAAGCCGCCGCTGGCAAGAAATCTTATGAGGAAATCTTTGAATGGCATGTGCTGGCGCTATTCTCCCGTTTCATTCCAGGATTTTGAAATGAGGTCGCGGTGGTTGTAGAGGTAGATTGAGCCGCTGATGAGAGTGAAGAAAGCGGTTATTATAGTCAGCCACCGGCCGGCCGGGCCGGCGAGGGTTCCCAGGTACTCCATCAGCCGGGGGAGGTCCTGTACTTCGGACCACATGCTCAGTATGAGCAGTACCAGGATAATGAAGGAGGAGGTGAGCTGGATGGTGGTTTTAATTTTGCCGGCGCGCTCGGCCTTCAGCGCTATGCCGTGAAGGGCCGACAGTACCCGCAGGGTTGAAATGGTAAGCTCCCTGAGCAAAATAAGGAATACCGCCCAGATCGGTATCTGGAGTTCCTTGATGGACGCGAAAGAAAGATAAACCGACATTATCAGCAGCTTGTCAGCGAAGGGGTCGGCTATGGCGCCGAACGGGGTGGTGGTTCCGGTGCGGCGTGCTATTGCGCCGTCCAATCCGTCGGAGATAGAGGCTATGGTGAGCAGGACAAGCGCCGCCACTTCAGCCCAGAGGGTGTGGGTTATTATAAGGACGAAGATCGCCAGGCTGAGGGCCATCCGGCCCATTGTGATGCGGTTTGCGAGTGTCATTAATGCAGAGGATCAGCTGATCAGAGGCTTAGCCCGCAAAGAGCTTTTTGTCCTCTAGTCCTACAGTCCTCAAATCCTCCAGTTCTGCCGCTAATTATTTCCGAATTCCAGTTTTTCCACGCCCTTGGGGGGCGAGAATTTGAAAATTTCCCTGTCGATCTCGCCATTCTTCTCCGTTCGTGTCAGGCGGGTTTTTATTATTGTCCCGTCCACGGAAAGTTCTGCTTCCGCCGGGAAATAGTCCTCGGGAGAAAGCCTCAGCGTAAGCGTGTAGCCGGCCCCGGAGCGCGGGGTGAAGACTACCGTTATCAGGCCTCCGTCCTTCGAGGGCGTCACCTGCGCAGCGTTTTTCGCCGCCAGGGCCGCGTAATTCCCGAAATCCAGGATGCCGGAAAAATTCTGGTCCTGCGTCCGGCGCCAGGAGTCCCAGCTTGTGTGGACAACCTGGTTGTCGGAGGGCTTGTAGATCCAGATGTCGGCTTTGTTGGTTACCACTATCTGCCTCGAAGGCTTGGCATGTTCTATGCGCAGCAGGTTGGGTTTAACGTAGCGCAGGTTCCCCTCTACGGACTGCTTGAGGCCTGCCTCGGTGAAGTTTACTTCCTGGGTGAAATCGGCCTTGAGGGTTTCCAGCTTTACGTCCCAGGCTTTGAGTTTTTCTATAATTGCGGCGGCCGGGTCGGCGGCCTTGTTCTCCTCCGCCGGCCTGGCAGGCTTGACGGTAACGGAGGTGGCCGGTGCCGCTTTCTTTGCCGGCTGCGGGGCTTTCTGCTTTTGGGCCGGCTTCTGCTGCGCCGAAGCGCTGAGGGTTAAAGCAAGGAGTAATGAGACTGTGAGTATTTTATTCATTTCGCGTGAACTCCTCTGTGGCCTTTTCATCTATCTCCAGCTGCGGCTCCGCCGCGGCCTGATTCTTGATGTGGGCCTCCATCATATCGAAGTTTATTTCCCAGCGGTTGGATCCTTCGGGCTTGCGTATGAATCCCTTCACCTCAAGTATACTCAAGATGTTAGTGGCCCTTGCCGACGAGCCGAAATGGGCTTTCAGCAGATCCTGCGAAACCCGCCTGCGCTCCAGAACCAGGCGCAGAGCCGCCAGCGTTTCTTCGGAACTGCTGCCCTTGCCCGAGCCCTGCACTTCTTCGTCTTCGGAAAGGGGTACATAGTTGGGCCTGGCCTGCGCTTTAACGAAGTCCGCCACGCGGCGTATCTCGTCTTCGCTCACATAGGCGCCCTGTACGCGGGAAGGTTTCTGAGCGTCGATGGCCAGGTAAAGCAGGTCGCCTTTGCCTATAAGGGCTTCGGCCCCCGGGCAGTCCAGGATAACCCTGGAATCGGTCTTGGAGGTCACCTGCAGCGCCACGCGGGACGGAAGGTTGGCTTTGATGACACCGGTTATCACGTCCACGGAGGGGCGCTGGGTGGCCAGGACCAGGTGAATGCCTACCGCGCGGGCCATCTGGGCCAGGCGCTGTATAGCGTCTTCCACCACGTTCTTCTGCTGCAGCATCAGGTCGGCCAGTTCGTCGATTATGACGATTATATAGTATTCATGGGGCTCGCCGTTCTCCAGCGCCCATTTATTGTAGGAGGTTATGTTCTTTACGCGGGCCCGCTCGAATTTTTTATAGCGCTTTTCCATCACCCGGGTCAGCGCCACCAGCGACTTTGCGGCGTCTTTCGGGTCGGTTATGACGGAGACCCTGTCCGGAGTTTCCTTCGGGTCGTAAAGGTAAGGGATGTCCTCGTAGAAAGTAAGCTCGAGGCGCTTCGGGTCTATGAACAGGAACTTAACCTCGTCGGGCTTGTTGCGGAAGATTAAGGAAAGGATGAGCGACTGCATAAAAACGCTCTTGCCGCTGGCGGTGGCTCCGGCCACCAGGAGGTGGGGCATGGACTCCAGGTTGGCCACGGCTACCGCCCCTTCCGCGTAGCGGCCCAGCGCCACGGTCAGCGGAGACTTTGCGCCGTTAAAGGCCGAGTTTTCAAGGAGCTCGCGGAGTCCGACTTTGGCCCGCTTGTTGTTGGGGATCTCGAAGCCTATGGCCGATTTTCCGGGTATAGGCGCGATAACGCGGATAGCTCCTGCCGACTTCATCGCCAGGGCCACGTCGTTGGAAAGGGAGACTATGGAGCTGATCTTCACTCCGGGGGCGGGCGTTACCTCGTACCGTGTAATGACCGGGCCCGGATAGACTTCGGCGACGCGTACGTCTATATTGAAGCTCTTGAAAGTAGTTTCCAGCTGGAGGCGGGCGCCGGCTATTTCGTCGTTGTCGGGCCCTATGTCTTTCTGTCCGGCCGCGGCGTCCAGCAGGTCCGTGCCCGGCAGCTTGAAATCCTTGAAATAGGGGTCGGCAAGCCTCTGCTTATTTGAAGCCGCGGTTTTATCAGGCGCGGGCTTCGCGGGTTTTGCCGCTGCCGGGGCTGCGGCCGCGGTATTTTCATTATGGGTGCGGACTATCTGCGGCTCAGGCACGGCGGATGCCGGCTTCCCGTCCGGTTTTTCTTCAGTGCGTATTACCGGGGGCGGCTCCGGGATGGGTTTCGCGTCATAAGCGGGCCCTTCAGCCGCTTCTTTGTCCGAGATGTTCTTAAGGGTCGCGGAGAGCACCCGCTTGGCGTTGGACCAATTCCTGTAGTCGTCTATAGCGGCGGAAGAAACGGCTTTGAGGACTTTCTTCCAGGAGACCTTGAACAGCAGCTGCACGCCGGCGAAAAGCAGGACCGAGGAGAACAGCGCCGCGCCTACGCTGCCGAACATTTTTGAGAGCGCCTGTTCCAGGAAGTACCCGAGCCAGCCGCCCGCGAATTTCCAGGGGCCGAACTGCTCGCTCATGAGCTGGATTAGTGAGGACACTGAACCGAGCACCAGGAGTATCCCGGTGGTCAGCGTGAGCACGCCTTTGTGGGGCTTGTTGAGGTTCATGAGTATGGCTATGAGGCCATAAAGGAATATAAAAGGGAATAGATAGGCGGTATTGCCGAGGAAGGCCATGAAGGCCCCGGATACGGTATCCCCGATAAAGCCGCGGGGGCCCGAACTGACCAGGACCCAGATAAGCCAGAGGCTCAACGAGAAAGCCCCGAGCCAGTACAGGGCATAGGAAAAGGGCGATGCCTTTTTCTTGCCCTGGGCGGAAGCTCTGTTTCTAGATAGTGCGCGCATGGTTAGTTGGAATAGAAAATACGGCAGCCGCAAATAGCCCGGACGCGCGGGCTGCAGATTGAAATTGTTGAGTGGGCACGTGCCGGTCCCCTGAATACTTCGCCGCGTTCAGCGCTATTGGCCCTGCTGAGTCAGGACTACCCTGAAATTAAGCTCCTTGGGGTAGAGGGCTATTTTTCCCTGCGCCGCCAGCCAGCCGAGGGCCAGGTATAGTGAAGAACTGGAGAGGTGCAGCTTGAACTTCAGGTCCCATGATGAAGCGTCGCCGCCGGAGGCTTTGAGCGTCTCTATCAGGTTCCCGGCGGTCTGCGCCAGCGTATCGGTGAACTTGGCGGCGTCCTGCATTATCTCTTTACCAGGAACAGGTCGCCGTTGGGCTCAACGGGCTTGCCGTTTTCCTGCACTACTTTTTCGATAACGCAGGTGAGCTCGGCCTTGATCTCGTTGAAAACTTTCATGGCTTCTATAACGCAGATCACCTGGCCTTCCTTAACGGTGTCCCCCTCGCGTACGTAGGGCGGGCTGGAAGGGCTGGGCGCGCGGTAGAAGATGCCGGACATCGGGGCTTTAATCGTTTCCCCTCCCGCGGAGGGCTGGGGCTTCGGCGCGGGGCCGGTTTTGCCGGCGGGCGCGTGGGCGGACGGGGAGAAAACGGGGATCTGGTGCACGGCATTGTTATGCTTGCGGACCAGTTTTATGTAAGTGCTGTCTTTTGAAAATTCTATGACCTCAAGCTTGTTCGAGTTCATGAACTGGTAGAACTTCTGAACCTGGTCGAAAGCTGTTTCCTTCGGTTTTGATGTTTTTTTCATCTTGTTTGCCTCGGTTAATATTCCGGCCCCCGCTTTGGACGCGGGGGCCGGATCTAT
>MNUR01000058.1 GCA_001871115.1 Elusimicrobia bacterium CG1_02_56_21
AAAAAGATCGGTTCGAACTTCCGTATAGGCAAAAAGATCGGTTCGAACTTCCGTATAGGCAGGCGGCGGCTTTCCGTCGAGTTCAAAAAACCTTGGGAATTTATATTTAATTTTAATTCTGCGCGCGCGGAAAAGAATTTTTTTTCGGCAGAATTTTTTAAAAGCAAAAAAGTTCGGAGAGGGAGGGATTCGAACCCTCGAGGGTGTTACCCCTACAGGTTTTCGAGACCTGCTGTTTCAACCGCTCACACACCTCTCCGTCTGAAAACGCGCTCCTCGCTGCTGCTCGGAGGCTTCGCCCCGGCCTTCGTCGGCCGGGCGTTTTACAAGGGGGGCTAGGCCCCCCGTTTCGTCGTCGCTCGCTTTTCGGCCATTGAGGCCGAACGCTCGCTGAACCCCCCTTAGGAGGTACGCGCGGCTTGCTACGAAGGAAACACCGCGCGCTTATCAATCCAAAGAACTGGCGGAGTCTACAGACCGAAGTTCGACGATACTTTGCCGAAAACCCCGTGGAAACGCTGTAAAACACAGCTTTCAATCATTAAATCTGCGGTACGGGGAAGCTTATCCGCGAGATGCCGTCGCAGGCGTGGCCACTGCGCGGCCCCGCACTGCTCCTTGCCGCGAGAAGCGGGGTCCGCAGGCTCGCCCACACGCCGGCCGCTTAAGGCGGCCGGCTGCGGGCTCGCTCTGCTCCACCATAAGGTGCCCCGCTCTTAAACAAAGCAGAAAATTATTCCCCGCGCGCACTGCAAAGAAAAGAGCTGAACCTATTATATTACAGATTCGCCCGCGCCGCCAATGGCTTCCGCTGAAGCCACTCGCGGGGCGGGCCTGTTGCTGATAATATCAACAGCTCTTATGCCGGTGGCCCCGATTTGATAAAACACCGCCCCGGCGTCCGCTGCGCGGCCGCCGCGGCGGTATTTTCTGTTACTGAGACGTAGCCACCGGCGGGGAGCAAAAACTGCAAAAGGAAAGGCCAGGGCGGTAGCTCCGGCCGCGAAAGGGCCTCCGCCCCCGCCCTGGCCCAGCTTATATGCTGCTAAAAATGATGTTGCTGCGCCTCTCTGATTTTCATATGCTTTTTTATAGGGTTTGGACATCTATAGATACTGCAACCGATAGCGGGCCTTGTTTGCGCCTTGGCGTTGCCTGATTCAAGGAATAATTATGAAAAAAATATTCATATTCGCGGCCTATTTGTTCATCTCCGGCGGGCTTTCTGCGCAGGAAAAAAAGAGCCTTGTGGACATAGAGAAAGAATTGAAACAGGCCAAGAGCACAGCGACCGTGCAGGCGCTTGTGGAAAGCATAGCCGAAGCCACGCCACAAACGGAAGAAGACGTCGCGACGCTGGGACAATTAATGAGCAAATACCCTACGCAGAGCCAGCAGGCGATGGCTAAGATGAGTAATCCAAAACTCGCAAAAGCCGTGCTGGCGCAATTCAGTGGCCAAGCGGCGAAGATAAAGGCAGTAAGGGCAAAAAACCAGAATTCCGTGACGAAAGAAGACCGCGAGCAGTACCTGAACAGCTACATGAACAGCGTCGCGGCAATAAACGCCCTTGGCAACATGAAGAACAAGGAGGCCATACCGGTATTGCGCGGGTATCTGGACGATGCCGATCTTGCCCAGGCCGTTTCGGTGGCGCTTGGCCGGCTTGGCGATGCCGAGTCGCTAGACAATATGTTGGGGGACATAGAGAAAAGAAAGAATATAGACCTATCCGGTTACGGTGATAAGGGCCTTGTGCGTATAATGGAGGAAATAGATAAGCCGGGGCTGAAGAAGGAGCGCAAGTATGCGCTTATGCATCAGATCACCGGCAGCCGCAGTCCTGAACGCAAGCGTCTTCTTAAGCAACTGGCCTTGGGGCATAAAGACCGGGCGGTAAGGGATCGGGCGGGGCAGGCGCTGCTTAATTCGATGCTGGTAAACTCCGAGGCGGGGGATGCCGCTTTTGCCTCGCAACTGCTCAGGAAAACGAAGAATGAAGATAGCGGGTATTGGGCTATCCATATGTTTGCCGGCGCCTGCGTTAGTGAAAAGAAAAATCCTGATGCGTCCGAAGTGGCGCTATTGCTGGATGTGTTAACAACCTCCTCCAATTATCTTGTCCGGCAGTCAGCTGCCGAGAGCATAGGTAGATTTAAGCTGGAAGAAGCTTTGCCGTATCTTAAGGACTGCATTCAGAATGACAAGGACAGTTCGACTCGCGGAAAATGCCAGTCCGCTTATTGGGAGATTACTGGAGTAATTCCGCCTATTTTCACAGAGGAGGAAGCAAAATACTTTGAGAATTACAGCAATCAGAAAGCGGTGATAGATTTATATGATAAATTGGGAGCAAATCATCCTGAAACGAGGTATTTTCGTGCAAAAGTAAGAGCTTTGCAGGAATATCGCCGGACGCATAAATAGGGAACATTATGAAACGAGGGATATTGATTATTGCCTTTCTGATGGGACTTCAGTCCAATTGTAGCGCATGGTGGTCTATATGGTGGTTTGGTAATTCCACGCATTACAAAATCACTGAAGCAGCCCTGGCGATTGTCCCCGCCGGATATCCGGATATCGCCAGATTTTCAGATGAAATATTAAGTGCGTCTTCCGGGCCAAGTGATGATGCGGCAGCGCATGGGAAAATTTTAAGCGGGGATGATGATTATCCGCTTGCGGATTCCGCTGGGAAATTTAACGGTGGGCCGTTTGATTTGTGGTTCAAGCGGGCGAAAGACCAGTATTCTGGAAGTGGTGCCTATCTTTCAACCGATGAGTATGGGCATACGCCGGCGTATTACATCGGCTTGATGTCGCATCTTGTTGAAGATCAGTCTGTCCCTTCGCACGGGGCGAATATATTTCATGCTACCACAGTTTTGGGGGTTATCCCAGCCAATCCGGACAAGTTGGAAGCTTGGACCTATTCTTTAACACCTGATGCGTCAAATGCTCCAACTTATGAAGACATTAGCCCCACTGGATATTATTATGACAGAAAGATTGGGGTGGGATACTCTTCAATAATCAAAACCCAGGCCAAAATACAGACCACTCCGTTCCTTATCCCTGGAACAACCCGGCAATATTGGTATGCAAATACAAACCCCGGACACACATATGCAGGCGAAGCGTTTAACGGGGATGGGAAATGGACGTTAAGCGACACCTCGGAAGGCGGTGGTTGGGGTTATTACGGCGGGGATTATACATATCAGGACTGTTCACTTGTGACCAATGAGTGCGTTACTAAGACAAAATCTCCGTGGATTGCGACTGAGCAGTTGAATGGAGCGGTAAGCGAGGCGGCTGGCCTGCTAATGTCTATCTCTGAGTCGTTGCCGCCGGTGGTGCAGTCCCCCTCGCTCAACGGCGTAAGCGGTGCCACTGCTACCGTTAATCCGGGCCAGGCGAATACCATTGGCTTCACTTTGTTGGACAACCGCACGGCGGCAGTTCGGTATCAGTTGTTTGTCGACGACAAAACGAATCTTAATAATTTGATTTTCGATAGTACGGCAACCCTGCAGTATAATCCCGATCCGACTTCCCTTCCGTTCAGTAGCGTCACGGTACTGTCTTGGGATGGTCTACTCGCCAACGGGGAGCCCATGCCGCCTCTCTCCGACGGCAGTCCACATACGCTTTGTATAGTTGGGCAGGATGAGGACGAGAATAATTTTGATTATGGGATTGCCTCGTTCACTGTTTCCGGGGCCCCATATGTTACCGTGGAGTCCCCGATGGGCACTCCGTATGTCAAGGTGAGCGGCGTAAGCATCAGTACCGTCTGCCCGGCATCGCTTAACCCCGCGATGTTCGAGGGCAGCGTTACCATAACGATGGATCCAAATTCCTCGCCCATCGCTCAACTAAAGATAAAGGATCCTGCCGGAGTAGAAACCCTTGTTAATTACGCCGAGGAAGAGGTTGCGAGGACTCACGCTTTTGAAACTCCTCTGGATGGCAGCTACGAAATCACCGTTCTGGACCACGCCGGCAACCAGACCTTCGCTCCGTTCAGCGTAGGGACTCTGCAGTTGGGGGCATTGCCTGGGGAATCGTTGACGGCCTGTTCTTCCGGCGGAGAAAGCTGCTCCCTTTCGCAGTTGAAATTCGGGGCTACAGACTGGTACCAGCTTGAAAAGGCTGACCTTTACGACGTGGATTGGACGCTTTTAAAGACCGGAGCGGCCGCCCCGGAGATGATCTATACCCCGGAAGTGTTCCCTGATTTCGCCGTTTCCACGGAGACCTACCAATATGGGCTGACCGAGAGCCCCTCCTACCGGGTTTACCGCGAAGTCGTGGCCGATAATGAGGGACATACCCGCGCGGAAGAGTTCGCGCTGGGGGGTATGCACACAATGCTGCCGCTATCCGATGATGCCACAACGGAACTGGCCGGGACCCCTTTTATGCCGGGAGCCTTGGCCCGCACGCAGGCCGACTGGCTGCGCTACAGCGCACTGCTGAAAGAAACCCCGGTTTCCGGTAGTATGGTCGGATTATTGCCGCTGGGCATGGTTTCTTATTCCGTGCTGACCGGGGACCAGCCGGATCTCTCGGACGGTGTCCAGAAGCAACTGGCGACGCGCGGGGTCTATTACCGCGTCTGGGAGTCCACTAATGCCCCTCCCTCCAACTGCGGCGGCGGGGATGGCGGCACGTGGGTGCCCTGGCTTGTCTGCCACAACGACACTATCGCGTCACCAGTATCGTTGAAGCGGTTTAACAGGATGGTGGTCACAACGACGCTGGCGGAAACCACGGGGGTGTTCAAATATTTCTGTGAAGAGCCTGACGGCACATATTGCGTAACAGGCCGGGAGCCGGACTTTAAGGGTGAAGGCACTAACGTCGAGGCTTGGGGCATCGGTTATGCCAACAAGGGCGGCTATGTTTATGGGGGCCTCAGCGCAAGGGTCCCGGCGGGCGAGAACGTGAGCGTGAAGCTCGCTTCCTGGCTGAGCCTTACTTTTGACAATGTTTCCACGCCGGGCTATGTGGAAGCGACACTGATGCAATTGCCAGCGATGCCGGGTGTTAAACCTTTGCATACGTTGAACATCGGCAAAGTGGACCTGGCACATTCGGGCAACATCCATGTGGCGCTCAAATACGACCAGGCTAATGTCACCGAGTGGCAATCCGGTTACATGGAGGTCCTGAAGGTCAACGATGCCGCCCTGCGCAATTACGACCGGATCGCCGTCAGCCTTGACGAACCCAACAGCGCCGCGCTGTTCGCTACGGCGGATTTCGGCGAGTTTATGCTGGAGGTCCCATCCTATCCAGAGCCCACGGCTTACGCGAGCGCGTACCTGATCGGAGACCGGCCGGACCTGGGCCTCATGTCCGGTGTGCCGGGGATAACACTGACCCCTGTCCTGACGGGGTCGCAGTTGGAGCAGGCCTATACGATAATCCTCAATAACCGCGGTCTTGTCCCGACGGGGAACGCCTATGTGCTTGGCCCCACGGGCCAGGAGTTCTCCATCCCCGCGGCCATAAACATGCTCTATGACAAGGCCACGCTGGCAGCGAAGAAACTCATAGAGGGTAGTCTTGCTATTTACCAGATAAGCGAGGACGGCACCTATATTTCCAAACTCGGCAACATGGTGTTGAACATGGACAAGGCCGAACTTTCCGCGGAAGTATCGTCTTTGCATTCAATATTCGTGGTTGCTGGCAGCACGGAGCCTGCCCCGGCGGTTCCGCCTACCCCCGACGTTACCGCGCCGGTGAGCGCCCTGGCCTATAGCATCCCGGCCTATGAAACCAACGGCATGGTAATGATATCCACTAACGCAAATGTTTACGTGGACCCTTACGATCCTGGCGTGCCTGGCGCCGTCACCTCCGGAGTGACTACCACATACTACCTCGTGGACGTTCCCATGGAGTCCTGTACCGAGCAACCCACGTTTACCGGTCCGGCGGGGACCTGTCAGAATCCACTGTACCAGGCCCCCTTTACGCTGGCTGGCGGCACACATACGGTGCTTTATATGGCCGAAGATGCCGCAGGCAACAGCGAAGAGATAAAGAGCCGGATTCTCTACGTGGATGGCGCTGCACCTGTGGTAACGGTTTTTGCCAACGGCCAGCCCGTCCCTGCCGGAAATTCTGCGTATGTCCTGTCCGGGGATTCGGTGACCATGAGCACGGTAGACCCTGAGATAAACGGGCCGGCATCGGGCCCCGGCGGAACCGCGTTTGATGTGTCTACAGTTACCTGCACGAACTTCGTGGATTATCCGCAAGAGGCGGGTGATTGCAGGAAAATATTATATACCGGTCCCTTTGCTTTGCCCGTCGGAAGCCATGACCTCTATTACTCCGCGATGGATAATGTGGGCAATTACGCGGAAATAAAGAAAGTCACGATAGTTGTCTCTGCTTCTGCAGAGCAGGCCAGTATAGCGCCTTCTTCGGGCCCTATCGGCGTTCCCTTCACCATCGAAGGCACCGGCTTTGGCACTTACTCAGCCGGCACCACCGTGGTTCTGCTGGGCGGCACCACTGCCCCGCTGACGCTGTGGACCGATACCAAGATACAGGGCACCATCCCCGGCGCATTGGCCGCGGGACAGTACCCCGCCTCTGTGAAGCGCGGGCTTACTGTGCTGGCGGAAATCTCGCCGTTCACCGTAACCGCTCCTGTGCTTTACACGCTCACCCCGTCGTCGGGTGCCATAGGGCTGCCTTTCACTGTAACTGGCGAAAGCTTCGGCAACTACGTGGCGGGCTTCACACGGGTGCTGCTGGGCGGGGCAACCATGCCACTTACGCTCTGGACCGACAGCAAGATCCAGGGCACTATCCCCGGCACTCTGCCGGTTGGCGACTACGAACTGGTAGTGGAACGCGCCCTTAACGGCGGCGTGGTCCGCACTTCCACCACTACGTTCAGCCTGCGCAATATGGAAGCCTACTGGCTGGCCCCGTCGTCGGGGCCCATCGGTATGCCCTTCACCATCAGCGGCGTAGGCTTCGGGAATTATTCCTCTGTCTACACCCATGTGCTGATCGGGGATACCACGGCGCCTCTAACCTTGTGGACCGACACCAAGATACAGGGCACGGTGCCTGGTAGCCTGGCCTCGGGCCAGTATCCTGTGCAGGTGGAGCGCCGCACGTCGGACGGCGGCGTAATGCAGACCTCGCCCATGACCTTTGAAGTGGTCAACGTGGACGTGGCCAGCATGACGCCAGTGGCCGGGCCGATAGGTATGCCGTTCACCATCTACGGCGGCAACTTCGGCAATTACGTGGCCAATTACACCAGGGTGCTGATAGGCGCCACTACCTGCCCGCTCACTTTGTGGGCCGCCGACAGAATCCAAGGCACTATCCCCGGCGCCCTTGGCCCCGGCGAGTACCCCGTCATCGTCGAGCGCGAGCTCAACGGCGGCATTGTGCAGTCTTCGGCGCTGGCATTCACGGTAAGTACGCCTACGGCTTATAGTATAAGTCCGGCTTCGGGCCCTATAGGCGTGCCTTTCACCATAAACGGTGAAAGCTTCGGTAATTATTCTGCTGCCTATACGGGCGTGCTGATAAATGGGGCCACCGTGCCGCTCACGCTGTGGACCGATACCAAAATACAAGGCACCATCCCCGGCAACCTGGCCCCCGGCCAGTACCCGGTTATGGTGGGCCGCATGACAGCCGACGGTGGGATGGTGGGCAGCAATGCCCTAACCTTCGAGGTGGTGGGCGTTACTGTGGCCAGCATGACCCCGGTGGCCGGCCCCATTGCCATGCCGTTCACTATCTACGGCACCGGCTTTGGCAACTACTCGGCAGGCTATACCAAGGTGCTCATAGGCGGCACTACCTGCCCGCTTACCCTGTGGACCGATACCAAGATCCAGGGCACCGTGCCGGGCAGTCTGGCTACGGGCGACTACCAGGTTGTGGTGGAGCGCAGTCTCAACGGCGGCCAGGTGCAGTCGCTGCCGCTGGGCTTTGGCGTGACAGCGCCTGTTGCCTACACGCTTGCGCCCTCGTCGGGGCCGATAGGGCTGCCGTTTACGATAGAAGGCGCTAACTTCGGCAACTATGTGGCCAACTACACCAAGGTACTCGTAGGTAATGTCGCGGCCCCGCTGACCTTGTGGACCGACACCAAGATCCAGGGCAGCATCCCAGGCAGCCTCGCTGATGGCGACCATGAGGTTGTCGTCGAGCGTACCCTGAACGGCGGCGTGGTTCGCACTTCTACGTTCACCTTCACCGTAGGAACGCCCTATATGGACGCCGTCAGCCCGTCTACCGCCTCGGTCATCGCACCGTTCACCATAACGGGCTATAACTTCGGCAACTACGTGGCTAACTACGCCAAGGTGCTCATAAACGGAACTACCGCCCCGCTGACCCTGTGGACCGACACAAAAATACAGGGCAAGCTGCCGTTCCTGCTGGCGGGCACTTACCCGGTGCAGGTGCAGCGCTATCTTAATGGCGGTCTGGCAGAAAGCGCCACGGCCTACATAAATATAGAGGAACCCGTCATATCCAGCATGACGCCTACCAGCGGCGCAGTTGGGACTATCTTCAACCTCTACGGCACCGGCTTCGGGCCTTATGACGCTGCCATAGCCAAGGTCTTCTTGGGCGGCACGCAATGCGCCTTGAGCCTGTGGACGGACACCAGGATAACCGGCACCGTGCCTTCCGGCCTGACTTACGGCACCCACACGGTGGTGGCCTCAAGGGGCCAGGCGCTCTCCAATGCCTTGGAGTTCTACATCCCCGGCGGCTACAGTCCGTCGATGATGCGGCCCGGCCTTAGCCCGTCCGCCCTGGAGTTCAAGCTGGGCGAGGTCTACGTCTACCCTGACCCGGCCAAGGGCGGCAAGGTGCCTACCTTCCATATAGAGGTAGGCACGGCCGACAGCGTGAAGATAAAAGTCTTCACCGTGGCCGGCCAGCTTGCCCACGAGCAGACCCTTACTGGGAGCCCGCAGGCCGTGGGCTCGGTCTACGCCTACGAATACGCCTGGACAGGCCGCATAGCCAGCGGCGTCTACTATTACACCGTCGAGGCCGAGCGTGCCGGCAAGAAACTAAAAGCCAAGGGCCGCTTTGCGGTGGTGAGGTAAAAGGAAAATATGAAAAACATGATTAAAATATTTTCCGTGATCCTGGTGGTTTCCACCGCGGCCAATGCCGCGCAGACGGGCGCGCAGTTCCTGAAAATAGACACAGACGCGCGCCTTAGCGGCATGGCCTCGGCCGGTGTGGCTTCGGCGCTGGGTGTTAGCGCGCTGAACTACAATCCGGCGGGCCTTGCCGCCATGACCGGTCCCGAGGCTGCCTTCAGCCACAGCCAGTGGCTGATGGATGCTACCCATGACTTTATAGGTTTTGGTATGCCTGTAAAGAAGATGGCGCTGGCCCTTGGCGTGACGCGGCTGTCCAACGGCAAAATGGAAGGCCGCGCCGACGACGGAACGGCCAGCGGCGGCTACAGCGCCTATGACCAGGCAGTAAGCCTGGGCTTCGGCTTCAAGAGCGTGGGCGGTGCGGTAAAATACATTCAAAGCAGCATAGCGGGCGTAAAGGCGCAGGCCTTTGCGGTGGACCTGGGGGCAAAACAAAAATTAAGCAGGCTGCCTGTCACGCTTGGCGTGGGGGTGCAGAACCTGGGCACGGGGATAAAATATCTGGCCCAGCGGGACAATCTGCCGCTGAGCGTCAACGCGGGATTCACGTTTATGGTGCTGCCCGGAATGGGACTGTCGCTCGACGTGAAACGGCTGGTCTATGATAAGCAGACTGTCTTTTCCGCCGGTACCGAGTATGCTATGCTAGTGGGTAACAGCACGGGGTTCGCCTTAAGAGGCGGCTACGGTCTGACGGGCCTTACGCAGAACAATGAGAAGAGCGGCCTTTGCGTAGGCGCTGGCGTAATGGCGCTGGGCGCACAGTTGGATTACGCTGTTTCCCCGGAGACGGGGCTTGGCAGCGTGCAGCGGATCACGTTGAAGAAGAAATTCTGAGACGGATCCTATCAGTAAAAATGTTGGGGCGGCTGATTGGGGGATTTTTTGCCTGACAATCAGCCGCCTTTTTATTTTTAGCTTTAGCGCGAGATATTTTCTGGTCTTCATTGGAGAACCCTATGTTATCCTTCCGTAATAACCGCTTAAAAGACTTCGCCATACCGTCGGGTTCGGTCTGGCTGATGACCGATATAGCCCAAAGCCAGGGCCGGCAGGAACTTTACGCCAAACAGGCCCCGCAGCTTCTTAAAGTTATGTGCGAGATGGCGCTGATCCAAAGCGCGGAATCCTCGAACCGCATTGAGGGCGTCACCGTACAGCCGGACCGCCTTAAGCCGCTGGTCCTTGGGAATACCCGTCCTAAGAACCGCTCGGAAGAAGAAGTGCAGGGGTATCGTAAAGCCCTGAACCTGATACACACCAATTACGCCGAGCTTGCCATAACGCCGGCCTTGCTAAAAAAACTGCACTTCATAATACAGGAAGGCTCCGGCGACGCCGGGCAGTTTAAGCGGGTGGATAACGAGATAATCGAGACAATACCCGGCAAGGCCCCGTTTATCAGGTTTAAACCGGTGCCCCATAAGGAAACCCCTAAAGCCGTAGAGGAGCTTTGCCTGCTGTATCGCCATGCCATTAACCAGGAGCATGTCCCCCCGTTGCTGGCTATTCCCACGCTTGTGCTGGACTTTTTGTGTATTCACCCGTTCAGGGACGGTAATGGCCGGGTAGCACGGCTATTGACCCTGCTAGCGCTTTATCAGCATGGCCTTGAGGTAGGCAGATACATAAGCCTAGAGAAACTTATAGAGGATACGCGCGAGGACTATTACCGGGTCCTCCTTGAAAGCTCAAAGCATTGGCACGAGGGCAAGCACGACATTATCCCCTGGCTGAATTATCTGCTTGCGATAATCAGGCGGGCCTATGGCGAGTTTGAAGGCAGGGCGGGGCGGGTGAAATCCGCCAAAGGCGCCAAAACCACGCTGGTCCTGGACGCTATTAAGTCTTTTGAGGGCAAGTTCACGCTGACCGACCTTGAGCGGGCCTGCCCCGGCGTGAGTCGGGATATGATACGCCTGATTTTGAAAGATCTCCGTGGCGCCGGGAAGCTTAAATGCCTTGGCAAGGGGCCCGGCGCACCTTGGATTAGAAAGGGTAGTATGTTATAATAGGGGTAGTAATAGGGGTAACGTGGTTCATATTCTTAGGCGACTAGTGGGGGTCATGAGACCTGCCGAACACCAGGAAAAGGAATACGGATTTTATAACAGCGAAGAGTTTAAGCGCGCGGGGAATAATTTTCCGCTTTGTTTAAGAGCGGGGCACCTTATGGTGGAGCAGAGCGAGCCCGCAGCCGGCCGCCTTAAGCGGCCGGCGTGTGGGCGAGCCTGCGGACCCGCTACTTAGCGGCAAGGAGCGGTGCGGGGCCGCGCCGCGTGGCCACGCCCGCGACGGCTTCTCGCGGATAAGCTTCCCCGTACCGCAGATTTAAT
>MNUR01000019.1 GCA_001871115.1 Elusimicrobia bacterium CG1_02_56_21
AAACCGCTGGGATCATCAGCGGCGGCGGGGCACGGATGTTCGAACAGGCCGTGGCCTCCGGGCTGGACCTGTTCATAACCGGGGAGACGGCCGAGCCCGCCCAGGAATTCGCGCGCGAAACCCGGTCCAACTTCATTTCAGCCGGGCACTATAATACGGAAAAGCCGGGAGTGATGGGCCTGGCCGAAGTTCTGGAAAAGAAATTTAAAGTGAAAACGGAATTTATCGACATCCCTAACCCGGCTTAAACATAAACACAAAGTACTGCCCCCCGGGCTCAAAGGAACCGGAAAAAGTTATTCGGCCGTATAAATAAGAATCGCCCCCGATTTCCAAAACTGACCCATATACTCTCATATAAACTTATTTACCTCCAGAGCCTGCATTGTGAAGCAAGTCTAGGAAGTGGATTATCTATCTATATGGGGATTACAAGAGCACTGACAGGCGGCAACTTATCTGGCTTTACCCGTACCCTATTCAGCCTATTTACACCTGGGCCTTTCGGCCCTTGCCTTATTTCTGCTGGATAGTATAATACAGCAGGGGCAAATTCAACACTCAGGAACGATGACACACCAATTGCTCTACGGTGGGCGTAACGCCAGTTGGCAGGAAAAATGGGGTTAAAATGTCTGGCGTAAAACAAAAATAAGGGGATTAATATGAAAAAGAACAATATAGCGGTCACCGTAATAGCGACGATAGCGGCAGTAACTTGTCTAAGTTTAAGCTTAGCACGTGCTGAGGGGGGCACAAATGGACTTTGTCAGCGGGAAAGACTCCGGCTACCTGACGGCCCAGGACATAAAAGCTGATTTAAACGAAAAAACCACCTCTAACCTAGTTCAGACTCCCGAAGCTGTCCCGGCACAGGCCCAGAACGTTAAGAAAACCGAATTAAAAATAAAGGTCCTGGTGAAAAGCGCCGGCATGATAAAAGAAGAACGCCTGACCTGCCAGCCCGGCTCAGGCGCTGATAAGATTTCAGACTGCACCAAAAAAGACTTAAAAAAAATTAGTTACGATGAAGTTAATACTCTGGCCCTGCGCCAGTATCTTTCACCTGAAACTCTAAAATTCGTAGACCTACTGAATTAATCAAAACATTCCTATACCAATCAGAGCGGGCCGATGACTTTCAAGTGCAATGACGCCTGCGCCAAGTGGGAGACAGTCTCAACTGACTCAAACGTCTCAATAGGGCTTAGCGGCGTCAACTACACCCACACCACACAGAAGGAATGTATTGAGTGGACCCATACCTGCGATTGCATAGCCGGCTGCTGATAACAGGTACAAATAAATCCGCTGAACGTGGAAAGCCGCCGCAGGGTCCTGCGGCGGCTTAAAATTCCCCAAAATATTTACACTAGTTCCCCTCTTCCACAGCAGACAAATCGTGAGTTGCGGCCGCTTTCGAATAAACGGCGGCCGCTTCTTCGGCTTTACCGATATTACCGGCCAGGCCGCGCATATAGTTGCCGGGGGCGTTAAGAGTACTCCCCAGCCCGCTGCTTGTGGATACGCCCACCTGCGTTGCGGCGTCCGCCTGCCCGCCGGCAGCGGGAGCCGCCTGCTCTACGGATTTTTTTTCGCAGCCGCCAAGGGCGAAAGCCAGGCAGCCCGCGGCGATAATTAAAAAGCTCCTCATCATTTCCTCCAGGGCCCGCCGAATACAGAACCGGGGTCTTTCCGGACCCAGTCATTTAACAATATTATAGTGGCTACCGTGGCGGGTTTAATTGTTACAATATATTATCAACCGCCGATGAAGAAGCATAAAAAACTGAAGATCATACTCGTCCCGGCCTCGAGCTACTCGGACGAAGTCCCGCTCGCTTCCGGCTTGCTCAAGGCCTACGCGGAGCAGGATTCTTTTCTGCGGCCGAGGGTCGACATAAAAATATTCGATCATGGCGGAGATTTCGGGCGGGTAGCCAGGGAGCTGCCCGCTATGAAGCCGGACCTGGCGGGCTTCACCGTTTACGGGAATTTAAAGACCACCCTGGCCGCCGCGGCGCGGATAAAAAAGAGCTGCGGCGCGAAGATTATTTTCGGGGGGACTTTCCTTCCGGCCGTTGAGAAAGAAAATATTTTCGCGGGAGGCGCCGTTGATTTTGCCGCTATGGGGGAAGGCGAGCTCACCTTCTCGGAGCTCCTGAAGGCCCTGCTGGGCCGCGGCTCCTTAAGCGATGTTAAAGGCCTGGTTTTCCGGAGCGGCGGGGATATTTCCGTCAACCCTCCCAGGCCCCTCAACCCCGATATCAACGGTCTTCCCTCCCCGTATCTGAAAGGCGTTTTTACCGGGAATACCTACGGAACCGCCCATATAGAAGCCTCACGCGGCTGTATAAACGCCTGCTCCTACTGCTCACTGCCCGGGACCTACCGGACTTTCGACGCGGACCGCTTTGAAGCCGAACTTAAAACCATCCTCAGGGATTTCCCGGACATCCGCTGCGTCTACCCTACGGACTCGGATTTTCTTCACAATAAGCAGTCGGTAAAGCTGCTCAAGCTCCTTTCGAAGGAACTGGACGGAAAGGGGATAGCCGTGGAACTGCAGATAAACCTGATGAATATGAGCGACGCCCATATCAGGCCCCTTAACGACCAGAATTTCAATGTCAGGGCCGGAATACAGTCCACCCATGCCGATACCTGCATGCTGGTGAACAGGAAGATGGACCTGGAAACCGCGAACGCGCGGCTGCGGTCCCTGGCCGCGGACGCGCCGGACTCTAAAATAGGGCTGAGCTTTATAATGGGTCTGCCGGGGGATACCCTGGAGAAATATCTCGGCAACCTCGACTGGGGCCTGTCGGTGAATTCCGCTCTTTCTTTTTTCAGGCTGCGGGTTTTCCCTAGGTCCCCGCTGGGCAGGAGAGCCGCGGAACTCGGTGTTGAATACCACAAAGAAGAGCCTTTCTTCGTAACCGCGACGCCTTCCATGGGGAAAAAGGATATGGCCAGGGCTGACGCCGCGACGAAAGAACTGGCGCTGCCGGCCAGCGTAGTCAGCGCTGATAAATATTTCGGTTTTCTTTTCCGCCGCCTCTGCGCCGCCGACGGCGGCCGTCTCCCGCGGGTTGAACTTTGCCGCAAGCTCAACAAGGTGATACGCCGCGATAAACGCTTTTCCGGGCTGATCAAAGCCGCCGGGGCCGGCCACGAGGATAATGACTGGGAAATGGTAAGCCTGGAAACCCTTCAGCCTTACCGGCTGGCCCTTATAAGGGAGCTGGCCAAAACGGCCTCCGGCCAGGTTTCAAAAAAATTCGCGGGCCGGTTCGCTGACTTCACCGCGGCCCGTCTCGAATGGAACGCTCTGGACGGCGGCCGCGCGGCCGACCTCATAACGGAACTCTGCGGAGAAAGCGAAGCAAGACGGCTGGTGGTTTGCAGCGCTAATTCCTATGACTTTTCCAAGTGGCGCCTGCCGGGAACGGCTTCGCATATCAGAATTGAGGAAAAACTGGACCAGCTGCGCTTCAGGGACATGCCCAAGGGCCTGCCCAGGCTGGACCGGTCCCGCCTCGGATTTGAATTCCCGAAAGCCCTGGCCGGGATGAGCAAGGGCTTCAGGCAGATTTTTATATTGCAGGCTTTCAGCGCCGCCGCGCCCTCAATACGGGTCGCGCTGCTTAAATCCCTGCGGTCAAGGGCTGCCAGGAACGCCGATATCTTCCTTGTATACAATTCCCTGGGCTACCCCGCATTCGGGCCCGGCTGGGAACTCACCGGCGGCTGGCACGATTATTCTGAAAAAAGGCTGAAGGCGGACCTCTCCGCTGCCGGCTGGAAGAACCCGGTTTCCGAAGGGCAGCAAAATTTGCGGGTCACCAGGGCAAGGAACTAGCCGATATACAAAACACGGATATTAAAAGGGCTCCCTTACGGGAGCCCTTTTTTACTGCCGGCCGAATTACGCCGGGAGCCTGCAGTCCAGCCTGGGAAGGAGGAGGACTACAAAAGACAGCGCCAGCACCGCCGCAGCGTTCATAGCTATGCAAAAACCTATGGAGAATTGCTCGGCCAGGATACCGTTGAGCATAAAGGTAAGAGGCAGCACGGCATAGGCCATAGTGGTCAGCACCGAAAAGAAGCGCCCTTTCATCGGGTCCGGAACGGTGGACTGGAAAAGGGTCAGGATCACGGCGTTTCCCGCTCCCAGCGCGGCGCCAGCCCCGAAAAGCAGGGCGCATATACCGTATTTATCCGCGGTAAAATAAAGACCTCCGAAGCAGAGCCCCACCGCCAGCAGCGACCCGAAAAACCACCGGTAGATATTCCCGTAGGAACTTTTAAAACTCAGCGCCGCCGCGAGGGAAGAGGAACCCAGCGCGAAAAAAGTCTCGAATATAGCCAGCCAGGTCACCGACTCTTTCAGGGTGAACTTTACTATCATCGGGATAAGTATAAGTATGGGCCCCACAAAAAAGTTGAAAGCCGCGAACGACAGGATAAGCGAAAGCAGCGGTTTATTATTGAAGATGTAGGCCAGGCCCTCCCTGAATTCCGCCATAAAACTGCGCTCCGTCCTGGCCTCGGGCACCAGCGGCGTCTTTATCCCCCAGACCGCGGCTAAAGAAACGGCGTAGCCGGCGGCGTTGAACAGAAATGCGCCCGCCACGCCCGCGGCCGCCATCAGAACGCTACCCAGGGCCGAACCTATTACGTTGGAGAACTGCATCACCGAAGAGTCGGCAGCCACCGCCTGCGGCATTTTTTCTTCCGAGGTCAGCCGCAGGATAGAAGCCGCCACCGCCGATTCGAAAAGCGGCCCGAAGCCCGAGATCAGAAAGCAGACAGAATAAAGCCAGTAAAGGTTCAGGCGCCCGCTCCAGAGCAGAACCGCCAGCGAAAAAACCAGGAAAGACCGGGCCGAGTCGGCCGCAAGCATCACCTTGCGTTTATCGGACCTGTCCGACAGCGTCCCGAGCAGCGGCCCGAAAATCACCACAGGCAGCACGTTGACGGCCATTATAAGCCCGAGATGCAGCTTGGAACTTTCACCGGCCGCGGAAAGTACCCACCAGGCTATAGCTATAGAAAAAAATTTATCGCCCACGGCGGAGATAACCCTGCCCGCGAACAGGCGGCGGAAATCGGCGAACAGCGCCAGCGGGTGGCCCAGCAGCCCGGCTTTTATTTCGCGCATTTAGACCCCTCTTTCGCGCAGGCATCGCCCAAGGCGTTCACGAAGGCGGCAAGGTGCGCGTTCCCCCGCGTGCTGTATTCCGAATCATGCCCGCGCAGATAAACCTCCAGCTCACGGCGCAGTTCCAGCATTGAAATATCCCCGGCCAGCAGGGGGCCCCTCAGGTTAAGAACGTCTCCGGACCGGAGATAGCGCAGCTCATGCGCGGCCAGCCAGGCAGCCGGAACCGAACCGCGCCGCACCAGTGCGGCCACTGAATAGTCCCAGTAAACCACCGCCCAGTCCCTGCGCGGAAGGTAGAACAGGTAGGTAGGCCGCCAGTAAACAGCTTCCTCTCCCCCGGGCAAACGCTGTTTTACCGGAATATTCGGCTCGTCCAGTTTCATAAGCGCCAGGTCGAATTTATATTTCTCGGAGATCGCGGCCCAGTTGCTGATGCTGCCGCTCAGGGCCGCAATCTCCGCCACCCTGTCGTGAAAAATATAGCGCCCGTCTATGAACGGTTTATAGTCAGGCCCCAGTTCCCAGCCCAGCCAGCCGCCCCAGCTCCAGTGATTATACAGCCTCAGGCCGGCGAGCACCGGCTTATTGGAACGCAGGAAGGAAGCGAGCCCGTCGGAACTCCATTTTGACAGCCGCGCCTTGCCGGTGTACTGAGTCCAGACCAGGCTGCTATAGAACCACAGCGTGACCCCCAGCCAAAGAGCGCTCCCGCCCCAGGCTATAGCGCGCCAGCGCTTTGAGCTATTTGGTTTTTGCCACGGAAGCGCCAGCGCAAAAGCGAGACCTGTTATTATAAAGAAAGGAATATGCCTGGCGTGGCTGGCCGAAGCCCAGGCGAAGAAGAGCAAGGCGGCGAAGTGGGAATATACTATGTGCTTGCGGCGCAGCAGGAAATAGAGGAAGCAACCCATCACTACGGTCAGGGCCAGCACATAAGGCCATTGATAGGGATTGGACAGGCTGAAGGAGGCCCATTCCTGGACATGCTCCTGCAGCGTGTCTATATATTTCTGATGATTAGCTATAACCGAATACACCCTCCAGCCGTAAGGCGTGGCCAGGCTTGAGACCAGCCCGATAAAGAAGAGTTTTAAATATTCCAGGCTTTTCCCGGGCCGGGCAAAAGGACCTTTGCCGTGGATAAAGGCCAGTTCCTCCAGGAGCAGTTCCCCCGCGGAGTAGAGGCCGATCAGCGCCAGGCCGTACAGGTAACCCGCGTGCAGGTTGGCCCATAGCGCGAAGAAAGCAAAAACAACGCCCCGCAAGCGCCACCCCGGGGGGACGGAAGAAAGCCGCGTTTTCTCCAGGAAGTAAAGCGTAAGCGAGAAAAACAGGAGGGTAAAATTCTCCGGGCGCAGGTCGCAGTTGGACATTATAGCCGCGGCAAAGAAAGGAAGCAGAAAAGGGAGGGCGGAGCGCCTGCCGTAAAGCAGCACTGTAGCCCTGAAGACCAGCAGGATAAGCAGCAGCAGAACAGATTTAAAAATCAGCAGCGCCTTGAAGCCGCCGGCTTTATACAGGAGATAATAGAACACCTGCGGCAGCCATTCGAAATCCACCCATTCGGTCCCCGCCAAAGGCCAGGAAAGGAAATCCGCATGCGGAGGCCCGAAATTGGCCAGGGTGTATTTGCCCGCTGAAAGGTGCCAATAAAGGTCGGGGTTCGCTACAGGCAGGAAGAAAACCGAGGCCGAGAAAAGGAAAGCGGCCCAGCCCAGCGTATTGAGTATCCTGTCGCGGCGGTTCATTCCTTAATTCTATAAAATAGGCGGCTCTCGTTGTTGGGCTCGTTTTTGCGGGCCGGACAAGCAGAAGTGAGGGCAAAATGCTAAATTATCCCCGTATAGAAATATTTCAGGTTCCTCGGCGCTTTGTAAAGGCAAGACGGTTATCATATAATTGGATAGTTCCCAATTTAAACAATGTCCTACTATAAAAAACTTAAAACGGATCTGAAGGGCGCGGCGGCGGCCGGCATAATAACCCCCGACCAGGCTGACCGTGCCTGGGAGCACGCCTATTCTGCCAGGACCTTCGCCTCTTTCAAAGCCGCCCACTGGATAGCCGCGATAGCCGGGCTGTTCATCTCTTTAGGGATAATACTGGTAGCCGCCCATAACTGGGATAAGATAGGCGAAGTCGCGAAGAT
This sequence comes from Elusimicrobia bacterium CG1_02_56_21, assembly GCA_001871115.1. Lineage (GTDB taxonomy): Bacteria > Elusimicrobiota > Elusimicrobia > Elusimicrobiales > UBA9959 > UBA9959. Next base: position 7,317 of record MNUR01000019.1, read on the forward strand.
GGGCGCGTTCCTCGTCCTTTTTACGGGCGTAGCCGAAGCAGTGATCCGCCTGGAAGCGAAACCCGCGGCGGCCATCCCTCTTGAAACCCTTTGGTTCTTTATGCCGGCGCTGGGAATAGGCCTTTACGCGCAGATCTTCAACCTGAGCGGGGACCCCGTTAAGCCCTACCTTGTCTGGGCCGCTCTCTCCGCCCCGCTGGCCCTGCTTTCAAAGCGGCCGCTGGCCGCCTACCTGACCTCCATACTTCTTTTCGCGGTTCTTTACTGGGGAACCCTGGGTTCCACCAATATGCTTTCGCTGACCTCCGGCTTTAAACACGCCGCGCAGCCGCTCTGGCATTGGGCCCTGGCCCTCTCCGTGCTCGGCGCGGGCTTCGCTCTTTTCCCGGGTAAAATGAACAGCAAACCGCTGGGCGCGGCCGCGATCTGGCTTTTCTTTATGCTGGTAACGGATACGGCCATAAGGGTGCGCTCCAAGGCGCTGCTGCTTCTGGCAGGAATGTCGCTGGCAGTGTTATGGCTTACCTGGGGCAGCGGAGAAAAAGAGAACGCGGCAGCCGGCATGCCGCTTACGGTCTGGACCGGGGCCGTATACATGATGACCTTTTTCTGGCACTGGAAACCCGGCAGCCACAATAGCTATTCCGGGAGCGACACCGAGCTGGGAGCGATGATAACCTGGGCGGCCCTGGCAGGGGCCCTTATAACCCTGGCTTTAAGAAACCAGCGCCTGCTGCCTGAAGGCAAAACCGGGGATTATATAGCCAAAGGCCTGCTTGCGGCCTCCATACTCTGCGCCTTCCTGCTATTCGACGCCAGTGAGGGCTCGGCTAAAATACTCGCCGTCATAGCCAACCTCATACTTGCGGCTTTCGGGGCAAGCTGCATAATAGGCGGGACCTCTTCATCGGACGAGAAGTTGATAAACCGCGGCGTAGCCGTTATAACCATAACCGCGGTAACCCGCTTTGTGGATGTCTTCGGCAGCCTGCTGACCAGCGGCTTCGGCTTTATTTTTACCGGCCTCGCTTTCGCGGCCCTGGCCTATTTTATAAACAGGGGCCGCAAAGCCCTGATCGCGTCGGTGAAAAAATGAGCAAATTACGGATAGTGCTCGGCCTGCAGCTCCTCTTCTTTACCGCCTGGGGCGGTTACCTGCTGTCCTCAAAGAATTCAGATACCCCCGAATTCTACCTGGAGACCACTCCGGTGGACCCGAGGGATTTGCTCAGCGGAACCTACGTGGCGCTCAGATATGAGATCACCAGCCCGAAGGCCGCAAACTGCTTGACGCTGATGAACTCCGCGCTGAACTTGTTCGTAAAACTGGAAGACAGGGGCAAGACCGCCAATACCGGGCAGGGCCCCGTAAAAATTTATGAAGCCGCGGATTGCTCCGTCAAAGAGCCTTACGGCCAGGGCTGGGCAAAGGCCAAAATACAGCCCGCTTTCACAGGAGCCCCCACCGCCGGCTACGGCATAGAGAAATTTTTCCTGAACGAGGAAGACCCGCGCAAAGACGCGCGCAGCGGCACGGTTCTGGCCAAAGTAAAAATTGACAACCGCCGCCGGCTGGTTCTTTTAGACCTGGTAAAAAAGATTTAGGCCGCTAGTAGCACGGACTGCCTTAAGCAAGTTTCACCGCGAAGACCGCAGTCCGCATACTAGCGCAAGCCGACCCGCGGCTTGCCAAGCAAAGGAGACCCCCATGCAAAGAACTCAGGAAATGACCAGCGTGCAGCCGGACTGGGAGAACTTCTATCCCCGCCCCATCTCCGACAAGATCCCCTTTTTCTCCAGGGACGGCCGCCTTTACGACTGCCTCTTCGCGCAGCAGCTCACCCGGGAACTTCTCGAGCATCTCTTCAAAACCGCCGACAGGCTTAAGACCATCACCCAGAAAAAAGACGGGGCGGACTACATTTCAAATTTGCTTTCGGATAAGCGCGCAATGCTCTATTTCGTGCAGCCCTCCACCCGCACCTTCATGTCCTTCCTCAACGCGGCCCATATCCTGGGCGTCAAGACCTCGGAGATCCGGGACACTTCCACTTCCTCTGAAATAAAAGGCGAGACCCCCGAGGATACCGTGCGCACTTTTTCGAGCTACGTGGACATGATAATCATGCGCCACCCGGCCCCGGGCTTTGTGGAAAAAACGGCCTGGCTGATGAACCGTACCGGGCGCCCGGTACCCATAGTCAACGGCGGCTCCGGCAAAGACCAGCATCCCACCCAGGCCCTCCTGGACATGTACACCCTGCACCGCAGCTTCGCGGGCGAGCTGGATAATAAACATATAGTGATGGTGGGAGACCTCAAGCGCGGCCGCACCGTGCGCTCCCTCAGCTACCTGATGAAGAACTACAGCAATGTTTCCCTCTCCTTCGTGTCCCCCAAAGAATTCCGGATGGAAGCCGACATCCTGGATTTCCTCAAGCGCCACAATATCCCTTTCACCGAAACCGGGGATTTTAAGAGCGTAATGGGAACCGCTGACGCTATCTATATGACCAGGATACAGGACGAGCACGACAAAAGCGGAGAATCGAAAGGCGTGGATTACTCGCCCTTCTACTTCAAGAAAGAACACCTGGAACTGATAAAAAAAACCTGCGTGATCATGCACCCGCTGCCGCGCCGCCACGAGATAGAAGTGTCGGTTGACGAGGATCCCCGCGCAGTCTTCTGGCGTCAGGAGCGCAACGGGATGTGGGCCCGCGCGGCCCTGATGGCCTATATCTTCGGCGTAGACGGCAAGATCAGGTAAGCCTGCCCGCTTAAATAAAATACCCTCCGGCCGGGCCCGGGGGGTATTTTTTGTCCCGTTTCCGGGCAGGCGTCGGGGAGCAGCCGCGGGCTCACCCTATTGCCTATAGACGCATAGGCCTTTTGGCACTTAAAAGGTCAAGTGGTTCCGCTTATAATATTTACATGACATCAACAGCCCTGAAGACCTGCATGCGCAAAGCGATAGTTGTTTTTACCCTCCTGCTCCTTTATTCCTCCGGCCTCCGGGCACAGCTCAACGTGTACTATATTAACGTCGGCCAGGGCGACGCCACTTATATCGAGCTGCCGAACGGCCACAATGTAATGATAGACGGCGGCCCCTCCGCCGCGCCGATAGAGAAGTTCATAAAGGACAAAGGGATAACCACTATAGACCACATAGTGCTCACACACCCGCACAGCGATCATTACAGAGGATTGAAAAAGGTTTTCGCCATGGTCGACGTAAAAAATTTCTACGATTCCAGGGCCGAGAACATAGAGGCCAAAGGCGACAATAACCTGCGCGAGCTGGCCGACGCGGAACCCAGCTGCAAAACCCATTACCCGGAAGCCGGCAGCAAACTCAACTGGGACTCCCGCGTAACCGTAAAAGTTCTCAATACCTGCCCGGACCCGGTGCAGCTCAAATACAATGACGACGTTAACAACTGCTCGATAGTGCTGCGGTTCTTCTATAACGGCACCGGGCTGCTGTTCACCGGCGACGCGGAATCCTCCATAGAGAACGCCATGATGCGCATTTTCAAGTCCGGGCTGGATTCCTACGCGCTGAAAGTGGGGCACCACGGCTCCCGCTATTCCTCCACCAATAAATTCCTTGAGCGCGTGTCGCCCAAGGTGGCTATAATTTCCGTGGGCGTAGATAATGTCTACGGCCATCCGCATAAAGAAGCCCTGGACCGAGTCAGGGCTACCGGGGCTAAGATCTTCTTCACCACCGGCGGAACCCAGACCCTTTCCATCCCCGCCCCAAGGAAAGGCGTGGAACCGGTGCTTGAGGGCCCGGTCCCCTACGATCCCGCCGCGCCCGTTCTCCCGCTGGTGGAGGCCGCAATCTACAAACCGGAAGTAGAAGCGCCGAGGAACGTGAACGGCCCGGCACGAGAGCAGCTTACAGAGCAGGCCGCGAGGTAGGCTTAACCGTAAACAATAAAAAGGCCGGCTGAGGTATCCCTCGCCGGCCTTTCAGCTGCCAATACAACTTGCCCCAAACCCACAATTCCCGATTTTATCTATTTTACTCCCAGCGCCTGCGCGATAGCCTGCTCCAGGCTTTCTTTCGGCAGGGCGCCCTGCACTATCTGCGGCTTGCCGGTCACTGGTATTAAAAGCATGGTCGGGACGCTTTGTATGCCGAACAGCGAGGCAAGCTCCTGCTCCTGCTCAGTATTGATCTTGTAGATGTCCAGCTTCCCGGCGTATTTATCCGACAGCTCGGCCAGGACGGGAGCCAGCATTTTACAGGGCCCGCAGCAGTCCGCGTAGAAATCCACTATACAGGGCTTATCCCCGGCGAATTTCCACTCTTTATTCTCTGCAAAGTCGAAAACTTTAGATTTAAACGTATCAATTGTAAGATTCTGCATAAGTCCTCCTATTTACCTGCTAATTACGAACAGCAAACCCAGAAGCGCGCCCCAGATGGCGCTTAAATACGGATTCCTCACTATCGGACAAGTCCCGGAAGCGCAACCCACCAGTCTGTGCCAGAGATACCCTGCGGCCCCTCCGGCCGCTATTACGAGCGCAATCTTCATAACATACATCGGCTCCTCCGTTATTTCACCTTCATATATTAGATGCGCGAATCGCAAAAAGGTTACACGTTATTTTCGCAATAGGCATGCGAGCAACAGCGACCTCCCCATAAAGGAATTCCTCTCGCCTTGATTAAATGGAAAAGGCCAGTCGTAAGGTTATTTTAAATTCTGGAGCGGGCGATTTGCGAGCGGCGGCGAGCTCTATTTCCGGTTCACATTCGGGGCAAAGGAAGCGCGCCCGGGGAAGCCGCCCCGGGCGCGTATTCTTAAGCCCGACCAGTGAGCTCTAGTCGAAGGTCATGGTCCTCGACGCCGCTTCCGCGGGTTTTATCGCGCTCGAATCCATGTCCCTGATCTCCAGTCTTTCCCCGGAAAGGTCTTCAGCTTTCTCGCCGGAAAACCTGGGGATATAGGAGGAGATCTCCCCCACCTTGGTAACGTCCTCGCCGCGGCCGCCGGTCTGTTCGTAGGTGGACATCGTGACGCAGCCGGCGGGGCTGAGCTCAAAGTCGCCGTCGCCGCGCACCAAAATGCCCTCTATCTTATTGGAGGCCAGGTTGAAGACCGGGGAACCGGAATTGCCGCCGAAGGTGTCGAGGTCCGCCACGAAGTAGCCGACCTGGGAGAAGTCGCGCACGGTGGCTTCGCCGGCCAGCTTAACCGGCAGGCCCACGGGGTGCCCTATCACGAAGACGCCGTCGCCGGCCTTCAGGCTGCTCCCGCGGTTCACGGCCAGAGGCGCGCGGCCGGTCACTTTGCGGTCAAGCTTGATCAGCGCGTAGTCGGGGCCGAGGCGCTGGCCTTCGGGATTATCCGAGCCGGGCTCGCCGCCCAGGAAGCGCTTCACTACCTTGGAGCAGGAATAGACATTAGCGGCCGGCACGGTGGTCACCCCCGCCTCCCCTTCCTTAGTTACTGCGAAACCGAACACCAGCTTTGTGTCCGCGCACTTCGCCTCGCTGGTTATGCAGTGGCCGGCGGTCAGCACCAGGTCCTCGCCCACCAGGGAGCCGGAGCAGAAAGCCCCAATGGCCTGCTCGCGAAACTTCTCAGCGGGACAGAGTTTCTTGCCGCCGCCGAAATCCTGGTCGCCGTACTTTATGGTCTTCAGCTTGAAGCCGGAGCCCTCGGCCGTCACCGAGGCGGATTCCCAGAGGGAAACCACGGACTCGGAAAGGCCCTTCATCTGGGCGGACATCTGGAAGTAGTCGAGCCGGTTCTCTTCGCCGTAGATGCTTTTCCCCGCAGCGAAAGAAAGGGCGGGCAGGAGCAGCAGGGCGGCCGCAGCGGTCAGAATATTTTTTTCAAGGTTTTTCATAACTCCTCCGGATACCGAACATTTACTTCCGCTATGTTATACCCCATGAGTTGACATTCGTCAATAACCTTAGGGCCCATTTTCCCTAAGCCAGTAGACCCAGGCCCATATAGGTCCTATGGGTAACCGGAGGGCAAAAAGTGACCGGCAGCCCCTGGGAGGGATCTGCCGGCGATTTTCATCTATAGGTAATTTAGGGCAGCGGCTGCGTCCAGACGGCGCCCGGGTTCCAGCTCCAGTTCTTGCCGATCTTCAGGATGACGCGCTGCTTGTCGCCATCCGCCACCGCCGCGTAAAGCTCATTAGTGGCCGCCAGTATCCCCATGCGGCTGGTGGAGTTGATCTGCAGGAAACATAAGAGCTGTTATCGCTTATTTTTCCGGGACTAGGCCGCTTTTACCTTCGCTTGAAATTTAAGAATCACCGCCCTAACCGTCTGTTTCATCTATAATAACAAAAAGCGGGGCGGTTTCCTGAATTTTATGCGCTTCCCCCCGCGCCAGGCTGCCCGGGCGTGTTAGAGGCGGTTTATTGGTCAGTCGTCGGCCGGGGCGGATTCTATAGCCTCATATAAGTCCGCGCGAAGGTCCAACTGGCATTGCTCGTCCGGCGGACCGCAAGTTTGAGCCGTTTTGGGCGCGGGCTTGAACGTTGGGAAGTCAGCCGGCAGGCCCAGGTGGGTTAGCGTGTCCGGACTGCGCGGCGGAACTGGCGGCTTGCAAGCGGCTGTCC
>MNUR01000108.1 GCA_001871115.1 Elusimicrobia bacterium CG1_02_56_21
CCTGCCCGGCACGCAGGAGGCCCTGAGAGCGGACTATATAAAGGCGCTGGAGGCGAATTACGGGATCAGCTTCAATAGACTTTTAACCATAACCAATGTGCCTGTAAAAAGATTCGGCGCCAGCCTCAAGGCCGGGAACAAGTTAGAGGAGTATTCACAGCTGCTTGAGGACAATTTTAACCCCGGGACCCTCGCTACCCTGATGTGCCGCACTTTCCTCAGCGTCGGGCACGACGGCAGATTATACGACTGTGATTTCAATCTCGCCCTCGGGTACGCGCTCAGGGACGCCGGAGGGGCCTGCCTGGACATCGGGACTTTAAGCCCTGCCGAACTGGAAGGCCGGGAAATAACCACAGGCGGCCACTGCCTGGCCTGTACCGCAGGCAGCGGGTCCGGCTGCCAGGGGGCTTTAACCGGGGTAAGCGCCTGCCCCCAGGCGAAGAACGGTAAAGACAGGAAAGAGAGCGTTAAGGATTATTATGGCAAGGTGCTCAAGACCAAGAAAGACCTTAAGACCAGCGCCTGCTGTTCCACTGATACTTTCCCCGAGCCGGTGAAGGCCATCCTTAAAAATATCGAACCCGAGATCCTGACCAAGTTCTACGGCTGCGGTTCCCCTATCCCTCCGCTTCTGGAAGGACGCAAAGTCCTGGACCTGGGCTCCGGCACCGGGCGCGACGTTTACATCGTGTCCTCGCTGGCCGGTGAAACCGGGTTTTCTACCGGTATCGATATGACCGACGAGCAGCTGGAGATAGCGGAGCGGCACAAGGCCGCGCAGATGAAGCGCTTCGGCTTCAAGCGCTGCAACGTGGCTTTTAAAAAAGGCTATATCGAGGACCTGAAAACCGCCGGGATAGAGGACGCTTCACAGGACGTGGTTATTTCAAACTGCGTAATAAACCTGTCTCCGGATAAGCGCCAGGTGTTCGCTGAGATCTTCCGCGTGCTTAAGCCGGGCGGGGAGCTTTATTTCTCGGACGTCTTCGCCGACAGGCGCGTGCCGGAAGATGTTAAAAACGACCCTGTGCTTTACGGCGAATGCCTGGGCGGCGCCCTGTATATAGAGGACTTCCGCCGGCTGCTGAGGGAGGCGGGCTGCCCGGACTACCGCGTCGTGGCCGGGCGAAAGCTCTCGGTAAGCGACCCGCGGCTGGCGGCGGCGCTGGGGAATATCGTTTTCTGTTCGCTGACGATACGGGCCTTTAAACTGGAGGGCCTGGAAGATATCTGCGAGGATTACGGGCAGGTCGCGTATTACCTGGGCACTATTCCCTATCATCAGCACCAATTCCCTCTGGATGACCACCACCTGTTCATCGCCCATAAACCGATGCTGGTATGCGGGAACACCGCTTCAATGCTGACAAATACCCGCTACGGGGAACATTTCAAGGTAACGGGGAATACCGCCGTTCATTTTGGAACTTTCCCTTGCGGCCCGGCCCCTCAAAAAGACGGAGGGACGGGCGGCGGGGGAAGCTGTTGCTGAGGCTGCAGGGAGCGTTTAGGCGGGGCGCCGGCGCTTCGCCGCTTGTATTTCGGCGAGGTTCAGGCGCAGCTCCCGGAAAGTTTCCGGAGCGCCGCCGGTGCGGCGGCAGCGTCGATAGAAAGCACACAGGTCTTTTAGAGTGTCTATGTCGTGGCGCTTCCTAAGGCGGGCGGGCCTGAGGCCGCTCTCTTGCAGGCGCTGCATCGTCAGCGCAAAAACATCCGGCCCGCTCCAGGGCATCCCGGCAAAGACTTCAGGCCGAAAATTCTCCCTGGCGAACCCCAGCAGATAATAGCCGCCATCATAAGCCGGGCCGATGACCGCGTGCTTCTCAGCCAGCGCCCGGAAAGCCGCCCGCAGGTCCGCGGCCCGCAGGTCCGGGGTATCGCTGCCTATTATTACGGCTTTCTTAAAACCGGCTCTGAATACGGAAATAAAGGCGTTCAGCATCCGCGCGCCCAGGTCCGCTCCGCGCTGGGGCAGGTATTTGAAATCCTCTTTCAAAAGCCGCTTTAAAGCCACGCCGTCTCCGGCGGGGGGAGTGTGAAACAGGAAGACCCCGGCCCCGCTCCCGCGCGCGGCCGCCGAGAGGTCCTTGAGAAAACAGGCATAAAGCCGGGCGGTCAGTTCCCCGCCCAAAGAAGCGGCCAGCCTGGTTTTTACTCTTCCGGCTACGGGCCTGCGGCAGAAAAATATCAGCGCTTTCTGGTTTTTCACTTTTGCTCTCCTGAAACCGGCCGGCTGGCGCAAAGGACCTTGAGCTTCCCCGTCAACCCCGGCGCCAGCCTGAAGGCTACCAGCTTTTCCGGCGCGGCGCCAGAAAGGCGCAGCAGCCGCAGCGCATTGTGCATTAAAGTCGTAGCAAGCATCCCTTCCGTTTCCCAACGCCGGGGGGAAGTGCGGACCGCCTCGCTTAGGATGACTATTTTTCCGCCGTGCGCCCTTACCCTTTCCATAAAGTCCAGGTCTTCCATTATCGGGATTTCCAGGTAGCCGCCCAGCTTTCTGAAGAACTCCCTCCTGACGAAGATGGCCTGGTCCCCATAAGGGGTTCCGGTGAAATAATTCCTGATATTCGCCGTCCAGGCTATAAATCTAAGCCAGGGCTTAGCGGAGTCTATCTCCAGCCTGAAGGCGCCGGCGCTATAAAGGCCGGAGACCAGAGCCCTTAGTATGGCATCAAAGGCATTCTCCGGCAGAAGAGTATCCGCATGGAGGAACAACAGGATGTCGCCGGTCGCCTTTGCCGCGCCGGAGTTCATTTGCGAGCCGCGACCCTTGGGAGAGGTTAAAACTATAGCGCCGGAACCGGCCAGCGCCTGCAATACCCCGGTCCCCGGCGTGGCGTCCGCTATTATTATTTCGCATTCGGTTCCGCGTGCAAGGCGCAAAACCCCGTTTACCGCACTGACAATAGTGTCCTGCTCTTTGTACGAGGGAATGATAACAGAGATTTTCATAACTGCCTGTTGTTTTCTTAAATGGCCGCCTGCGCGCCACAAGGTAAGTTTATGTTTTTAAGCGCCCGAAGCCAATAAGAAATCAGGCCGGCGGCGCGGCAGAAAACTGCTTACCGGATGATAAGCTGTTTCCGCCGAAGCCTTTGTGAAGCTGCGAAGAACCTCAGGCGGGCCCGCTGGTTAGCAACGGAGAAGAAGGGCCGTATTTCTCCAGCACGTAGTCGACATCCTTATCTCCCCTGCAGGAAAGGTTTACAAGTATGTTTTCCCCTTTGCCCAGGCCGGCTGCCAGCTTTATGGCGAAGGAGACTGCGTGGGCGCTTTCTATGGCGGGGATAATTCCTTCTTTGCGCGAGAGTTAGAAAAACGCGCTTATCGCCTCGCTGTCGCCGGCGCATTCGTACTTCACGCGGCCGGAGTCCTTGAGATAACTATGTTCGGGCCCGACCCCCGGATAGTCCAGGCCGCTGGCCGCCGAATATACTTTCATCGGCTGTCCTTGCGCGTCCTGCAGCAGGTAGCTTTTGAAACCGTGCAGGATGCCGGGGCGGCCCTTTGTAAGCGTTGCGGCATGTTCGCCGTCTTTAAAGCCGATACCGGACGGCTCAACGCCGTAGATGGCTACCTCCTTGTCCTCCAGGAAAGCCGAGAACAGACCTATGGCGCTAGAGCCGCCGCCCACGCAGGCGACGAGCGCGTCCGGAAGGCGGCCTGTCATTTCCACTATCTGCTTCCTGGCCTCGCGCCCTACCACGGCCTGGAAATCCCTTACCATCATCGGGAACGGGTGGGGCCCCACCACCGAACCTATCGCGTAGAACTGAGTGACCGGATCCGCCACATAGGCGTTAAGGGCTCGTTATAGTACATGTCGCTCCATGCCGCTTCGGCTCGCTCCAAAATCAGCTCAGCCAAATGCTTCAGTTATTTCGTTACGCTTCCTAAGGGCCGCGTCGACCGCGTCTTTCAGCGTCTTGAGACCGGCGCAGACCGGCACGACCTCCGCGCCGAGGATCTTCATGCGGCTGACGTTAGGATGCTCTTTGTGCATATCAGTCTCGCCCATATAGATCCTGCACTCAAGCCCCAGGAGGGCGGCCGCGGCGGCCAGGGCCACTCCGTGCTGGCCGGCGCCGGTTTCCCCTATCAGCGTCTTTTTACCCATCCGCCTGGCGAGCAATGCCTCTCCCAGGCAGTGGTTTATTTTATGCGCGCCGGTATGGTTCAGGTCTTCGCGCTTTAAATAAATATCCGCCCCGCCAATGGCGGCCGAAAGGCGCGCGGCGCGAAAGACGGGGCTGGGCCGCCCCACATAATGCTTATACAAAGCGGCTAATTCTTCCTTAAAAGACTCGTCGTCCTTTATCTTCAGATACGCCGCCGTTATCTCATCCGCCACAGGCTGCAATTGTGGGTGAAGAAAACTGCCGCCATACGCCCCGAAATAACCGCCGCTATCCGGAAGCCGGCTCACTTCATTAATATTTTCTATTTTGATTCACCTTTAGAAACTGGTTGGTCACCGAAGCGAGGTTTTTGAGTATTTTAGAGCCGCGCGTAATCTTGCATAAACTTATCTTCAGTTCCCGGGCTATGTCCCTCTGGGCCCGGCCAGCTTTGAGCATTTTCATAAGCCGCCAACGCAGGGAGATGTCGCGCAGCTCTCCCGGCGTATGGATTTCCGAGAGGAATTTCAGCATTGCCGCCTGATTGTTTATAGCGCATAACACTCCGGCAAGTTCAGTTATCGAGTTCATGCCGACCTCCCGTTGTTACTATGCATAGAAACATCATAGCATAGATTCCGCTGCCCGCAACACAGGGTCGGCTGGTTTTAGAATATGGGGACGCCGTGGTTCTGGGCGGGATCAACTTCGCCCGGAAAAGCAGGTTCGCCCATCAGGAACAGAGGGCGCCAGCCTGGCAGTTTCTTCTGCCAAGCCGGGCTGACCCTAAGAACGAGGCTTAATTGGCTCTGGCCTGGAAAAGTAAAGGACGGCGGGCTAACCGAGGATCACCGCCAAGCTCCGCCGCAGGGCGGGCTTAATGTCTTTTTCCCCGGTAATCAGGGCGCCTTTGTTGAAATTATCGCAGCCGGCCTTACAAGGCACAGCCCCGGCCAGCGGTATAGCCCGCACCAGCAGCCGGAGTATATTGGCTACGTTCTTGTGCAGCGTGGCGATCACTTTAACCGGGTCCACTTCCTCCCCGGCCTTCCAGCAATCATAATCAGTGACCAGTGATACCGGCGAGTAATGCAGACCTGCCTCGCGGGCCAGTTTGGCTTCCGTGGCTACCGTCATGCCGATAACGGAATAGCCCTGCCTGCGGTGGTATTCGGATTCGGCCCTGGTGGAAAAGCCCGGCCCCTCCATGCAGCAGTAAGTCCCGCCGAGATGCGTCTTGATCCCCAGCTTCTTCGCCTCGGCCGCCATAAGGCGCGAAACGGCCATGCAGAAAGGTTCAGCCAGCGGCACGTGACCCACGGCGCCGTCGCCGAAGTAAGTGGAGCGGCGCAATCGGGTCTCGTCCACGAACTGGTCTGGGAAAAAGAAGTCGCCGGGGGCCAGGTCCTCTTTCAGGGAACCTACGGCGCTTACCGAGAGCAATCTTTTAACTCCGATGGATTTAAGCGCCCAGATATTGGCCGGCTGGTTTATCTCGGTGGGCAGCAGTTTGTGGCCACGCCCGTGGCGGGGAAGAAAGGCCGCCTGTACGCCGCCGATGCTGCCTATGATGAGGCTGTCGGAGGGACGCCCGAAAGGCGTCTTAACTTTAAGCTCCCTTACGTTGGACAGTTCCTCCATTGAATAGAGCCCGCTGCCCCCGATAACCCCGATTTCAGCCAAAATATTCTTTGCCATTTTAGTCTCCCGGATTTAAAATAGTCATAGTCCTGCAGCAAAAATATTGTAGTAAATACGTTGACCCCCGATTTTCGCTATAATTCAAGTACATGGAGAAGGAATTGTTCCTGATAGCGGATATTGGCGGTTACACCCGGTTCCTGCGCGAGCAGGAGAAAAGCCTGTCGCACGCCCAGGTGGTGGTGGCCAAACTTCTTGAAGCCCTGATGGACTCCGCACAGCCCTTCCAGGTTGAAAAGCTGGAGGGGGACGCTGTATTCCTGCACCTTTCCTGGACAGCCGGCGCGAAGGACCCCGGGCTGCTGGCCGCCGTGCGCCGTATGCGTGGTGACTTTACTCTGAAGCAGAGCGGCATGCTTGCCGCCAGGACCTGCGACTGCGACAGTTGTTCGCAGATGCATAAACTTACCGTAAAATTTGTGGCGCATGCCGGAGAGGCCGCCAGGCAAAAGGTCGGGCCCTATTCGGAACTGGCAGGCATGGCCGTAATTGTTGTGCACCGAATGCTTAAGAACACTGTCCCGGTGCGGGAGTACCTTCTCGGCACAGCCAATGTGCTGCCCCTTATTGACGCAACTCCTCCAGCCGCCAGACTGGACCAGGATTTTGAGGGTATCGGTCCTACCCCGGCCTATTATCTCGACCTGTCGGGCGGGATCGCGCCATTGAAACCGGAAATACCTAAAGCCCCGCTGTTGAAAAGAATTATCGCCCGTGTTGTGCTTGAACTCCGCGCAATGGTATTTCGTCTCGGTCTGGCCATCCCGCCGATCCTTAAAAATATTAACTAATTACCGGGTTATTGCGAAGAGCGACGCTGAAGAAACAAGCGCCCATAAAGTCACGCCCTGCAATACCGGCTTTAATCCTATGGCCTGTATGGTGTCGCGGGAAAGCCCCGCGCCTATCAGGAAAAGCGAAATGGTCAACCCCGTCCTGGCCGCGCGCGTTATCCCGGAGTAGACCGGACCGAAAGAAGGGAAAGCGCTTACTGTCAGAGAAGCCGCCGCGAAAGCGAAAATAAAATAGGGGGTGGAGATCTTTGCTGTTTTGTTCTTGAAAATGAAAGCGGCTCCTAAGGACAGAGGGATTATCCACAGCGCGCGGGTCAGCTTTATTGTAGTGGCGATCTTTAGCGCCTCGGGACCGTAGCGGGCCGCGGCGCCGACCACCGAGCTGGTGTCATGTATGGCTATCGCCGACCATAGGCCGAACTGGCCCTGGGTGAGCGAGAAAAAATGACCTATCGGGGGGAACAGGAATAAAGCGACAGAGTTTAGTATGAAAACAGTGCCCAACGCCACGGTTATCTCTTTTTCATCGGCGTTGACTATCGGCGCTATAGCCGCTATAGCGCTGCCGCCGCAGATGGCGGTACCGGAAGAGATCAAATGCGAGGTGGTGTTATCAACCTTCAGCCACTTGCCGATAAGCCACCCTGAGGCAAGGGTGCCAAAGATAGATACCGCGGTAAAAACCACCCCTGTTCTGCTGACGGCCAGGACCTCTCCGAAGTTCATGCCAAAACCAAGTCCTACCACTGAGAACTGCAAGAAGTATTTAACGGCCAGGCTGTTCTTATCACGCCACGGGTGACCTAAGGTAAACGCAAGCCCCAGCCCAAGGGCCAGCGCAAGTGGAGGAGACGCATACGGAGTCAGGCAGAATAACAGCAGCGTTAAAAAAACCGCTGGCTGACAGCTTTTTATATTTATCACAGTCATCCTCATTAATAATACAAAATGCGCCTTTTATGAAAACCCAAAGACTACCCTGACCTGGATTATTTTCATTAGAGAGGGGAAACTGCAATAAGGTAGTTCCTTAACTGGTGGCCATAATCCCCGAAAAAGAAAAAAATAAATGCGGCGATGTACGGGCCTGCCCGGCAGGCCGGGGGTGGAGCGCAGCGACACCGCAGTGCGGCCCGGCCAAGGCCCTGTTGAGGGCCGGCCGGCCGCGCAAAAGGAGGTTGTTGTAAGATGCAGGCCTCCTTGGGAGCAGGTGCAAGGCGCTTTATTGCCGCCGCCCTGCGAACCGCCTTCTCGCGGCATTAGAGGTCCCCTTGTCAACAGACAATAAAATAACTCCCGCAGGTCGTGGCCCTTTCTTCCTTACAAATTCCTTTCCTTGCCGGCATTGAAGGCTCATACGCGTCCGGGTTCTCTCTAATTGGTGTCGGAACGAAGCCGCACCAGGCACTCATCAGGTTCAAGGCTGCGGCGTTACAGCCTGCCGCAGCCCCTGCCCCGTTTAGGGGCCCAGAAAACTGTTGGTTCCTCGCCGTGTCCATTAAACGGCGGCCTATGCCGCCTTCAAGTCTGTGGCTCGCTACCCTTGTCCCTGCCACCGCTTCATTGGCTCACGGCCAGGGCGTCTTCGCCCAAAACAGCGGGTGCGGGAAGCTGCTAATCAAACACTATGGTTTTTACACCGCGAGACCAAGCTAACTTCCCGCACCAAATCTTCATGCGAAGGCTTTTTCCTCGTTGAACGGGACCTGGTCCCGGATTACGTGATAGCAGGCGCGGGCCAGTTTGTGGGCCACCGCTTTGCGCGCGACTATGCTGTTGGTCCTGGCCTTCTTGCGCTGGAAAAACTTCCGGATACGTTCATTGTAGCGTATCGCGCTATACGCTGCCTCGATGAACGCCCAGGCCAGGTACTTGTTGCCATTCTTCCGGTTGCCCTCACCCTTCTTTTTTCCGTTGCTCCAGCGGGAACTTTCAACGCACCGCGCGTACGAAGCGAACTGCCCCACTTCCTCAAAGCGCTCCATGTCGCCGGCTTCGTACGTGATGGTCATGCCCAGCATCTCCCGGACCCCGTCGATGGTCGTCACCTGCTTAAACTCCGGTTTCAGCCTGGCCTGCTCCGGCACTTTACGCTCAAGCACGGTTATCTGTCCGTCGAGGCAGCGCAGGATCTCCAGGCTGCTTTTTATCTCCATTATGCGCAGGGCGTTTCCTCCGCAGTACAGCCCGAGCGCTTTTTCATCCGGCTTCCGTATGCCGGCCTGCGTTATGGCCTTGCCGCTGTTGCGGGTCACCAGGTTTTGGATGCTCAGAATATGCATGGTGCGGTTCCGCAACAGCTGTGAACGCTTGCGCAGCAGGTCGCGCACTGCGCGCTCTTCTTTCGGGTAGATGTAGGCCGTGGGCAGAATCCCCAGGCGCAGCTGGTGCGCCAGGCGCCGGGCGTCGTGCTCGTCGGAACTGTACTTGAGGCCGTAGTAGGTTTTGATGGCCACCGTGTTTACCAGCTTTACTTCGTAACCGGCCCCCATGAGGCCATCCACCAGCCAATACCAGTTGTACGTCGATTCAACGGCGATGGCCTGGATGCTTTTCTTGTGCGGTTTGAACTGTGCCAGAATGGTTTGCAGATCGTTCGGGTGGCGCTTTTCGTAGACGACTTTATCCTTTGCATCAAGCACTACCAGGACGCTATTGTTGGAATGCAGGTCGATTGCTGCGTATAATCCCATATAGTGTTCCCTCCTATCAGGTTTTGTAATGAACTTCCTGCAAAGTAATATTACAAACCTGCGGGAGGGGACCTCTATATGAGTATCAAGGCCTGAACACTGAATTGTGTCGCTGCGCTCCACCCGCTATTCGCTCGCCCTGGCGGGCTTTTCTGTTAATATTCTGTAGCCCCCGTGGGGAAGGAGAACCGCAAAGAAAATGAGGCAGAAACCGAAACCACCGCAAGTGGCCACAGGGTGACTGTTATGGCAGCGGTGCAGCAACATACCTCTTGACTAGGGAAGATTATCATGATATATTTCCCTTATGGGACCTAAAATACTAAATCGGCAGTTCTCCTTGAACATTCCTCCGGGCAAATCGGCTTTTTTATGGGGCCCCCGCAAGGTGGGGAAAACATACTGGATACGCCACCATCTTCCGAACGCAAAGATAATAGACCTGCTGAAGACCGATGTATTCGCCGAATTCGCGACACGCCCGGCACTTCTTCGCGAGCGCTACTCGCAGCAAAAGGGTCTCATAGTCATAGACGAAATACAGAAAGTACCCGCCCTGCTTGACGAAGTCCATTGGCTGATAGAGAATAAGGGGTTGTCTTTCCTCCTTACCGGCTCAAGCGCTCGCAAACTGCGCCGCAGCCACGCCAACCTTTTAGGGGGCAGAGCCTGGAGACGGACCATGACCCCGCTTTCGCGCGTAGAAACGGATGGCTTCGATCTTGAAAACGTCATGGTTTCCGGCCTTCTTCCGCCGCATTACCTGTCCCCGGACCCGGTAGAGGATATCCGCGGCTACGTGGCTGATTACCTTAAGGACGAGATCGCCGGTGAAGCGCTTGTACGGAATATCCCCTCGTTTTCCGAATTTTTAAGGGTCGCCGCCGTAACCAGCAGCGAACTTTTGAACTACACCAACGTGGCGCGGGAAACCGGGGTGTCGCCCAAGGTGGTGCGCGGCTACTTCGACATCCTGGAGGAGACTTATCTGGGGTTCAGGGTCCAGCCGTGGAGAAAAGTAAAGAATCGCAGACTTATTGAAACCGAGAAGTTCTACCTGTTCGACGTCGGCGTCGCCAACTACCTGTGCCGGCGCAAGCCCAAGCCCGGCACGCCCGAATTCGGGAAAGCCTTTGAGCACTACATCCTGATGGAACTTAAGGCGTACCAGGCGTATAAAAACCCCGAGCTGGACATCAGTTTCTGGCGGACCGCCGGCGGCTTCGAGGTGGATTTCCTGCTGGGCGACAAGGCGCTGGCTCTTGAGGCGAAGGCGAGCCCGCGCGTGCACGAGGGGCACACAAAAGGCCTCCTTGCCCTCGCCGAAGACGGCCCTGTAAAAAAATCGCTCATTGTCTGCCTTGAGAACGAGCCGCGCACACTCTCAAACGGCATAGAAATAGCGCCGTGGGAAAACTTCGTCCGGCGTTTGTGGGCCGGGGAGTTCTTTTAGCACGAAACCTCCGCGCGGCAAAAAAATGACGCTGCAGGAGACGCGGGTCAAAAAACAACTGGAGCGGCTGCTAAAAAAGCGCCGCTACAGGCATGACGACAGGACGGACCACCGGGAATGGTGGAAGTCCAATTCGGCTTTTGCCGTGGATATCCGCCCGGACCAGAACAACCCCGACGGGTTGAACGGATTTGAATGCGCCATAACGACTTATATGCGCCGGGCTATCTCGCCTCAAGATATCGAAGCCCTGCTTGTATTCATGAAGAAGGAGTTCCCATGAGAGCCCTCGCGGCGCGCAGGCTCCTGCTCAAGCATTGCCGCCATACCGAAGAATGGCGCTGCGGAAAGGCTACGGTCAATTTTACAGGCAAAGACGAAAACCCCGCATTTGACAGACGTTTGTACATATATCTGGGACAGGCGCCGACAGAGGCAGACGTAAAGAAGATCACGCGCCTGCTGCGCCTTTTGGACCGCCTAGGTCACGGCAAGAAATGGCCCCGATTAACGCATCCTGGCAAAAGAGGAACTGTGAAAAAGTAACAGGACTTGCCGGGCAGCCCCGACTACTCGCGCCAGCAGATTGAGTATCATTTTGTTGATGTCAACAAAATGATAGGAATTGGATGAAAACTCAGTTATCAAGGAATACTTGTCAACTGTCGTCTATAGATAGAAGGCAGTATGTCGGTAATTCCGACGCACTACGCTTATTTCCCTGCGTTACCTCCGCATATTTAGGATAAGCAAGCATTTTGTTGACGTCAACAAAATGGTCAGACAGAAATAATTATTTAAGGGCAACACAAATGCAGAAACCAGAAAA
>MNUR01000116.1 GCA_001871115.1 Elusimicrobia bacterium CG1_02_56_21
TGCCCGGCTGAAATGAAGTTGGACCGGGTTTCGCGCGCGAATTCCTGGGCGGGCTCGGCCGTCTCCCCGGTTATGAACAGGTCCAGCCCGGAGGCCACGGCCTGTTCGAACATCCGTGCCCCGCCGCCGCTGATGATCCCAGCGGTTTTTATCTTTTCTGTGCCGAACCTGAAGCAGAGAGGTTCAGCGTCCAGCTTTATGGCCAGCGCCGCGGCTATGTCTCCCATTGTGCGGGCCTTCGGGAAAGAGCCGCTGAAGCCGATGGTTTCGCCGTCATAATCCCCGAAAGGTTTCAGGCTGACGGCGCCCAGCATTTTAAGGAGCCGGGCATTGTTGCCGCAGACGGGGTGTTTATCTAGGGGTAAATGCCAGGCGCAGAGCGAGAGCCCGCTCCGGAACAGGGCTTCCAGTTTGCGTTTTAAGGGGCCGGCGAAAGGCCGGGAACGGCCCCAAAGCAGGCCGTGATGGGTTATGAGCATGTCCGCGCCGCAGGCCGCCGCGCGCTTTATGCATTCCAGGGAAGCTGAAACGCCGAAGGCGATCTTGTTCACCTCTGCCCGCCCTTCGGCCTGAAGGCCGTTCTGGGAAGCGTCTTTAACTTTTTTTGACCCGAGGTAGGAATCCGTGAAAGAAACTATTTTATCCCTGTCAGCCATGTGACCTCCGTAATCTGGTTTTATCGCCGGCCGGCCTTTTTAAGGCCTGAGGCCGCGTGACGGCTGCACCGCATAAATATAACCCCTGTTTATGCTGTCGGCAATATAATCGGTAATATCAAAATCCCCTGTTTCGTTCGGCGCCAGTAAAAGAGCCGCGTAGCTCCACAGTTCCGGCGTTCCCTTAAGCAGGGAGGCGGGCACGAGCACCGAGATCTTTCCGTCTACGGTCTTTACTTTAAGGGTGCCGGCGGCTACCGGGCCTTTGGGCGTGGTTTTATAAAGCGTGGCTCCGGAGGGGGCCACGTCAAGCGCATATTCCCAGGCATTATCAGGGAAGATCCGCAATGGCCGGCCATCGAGCGGCCGGGTCATCCCGGCGCGCGGCCGGTGGTTGACGTCAATATAGAGGTCCAGCCTGATATGGCTGAAGCCGGAGCTGTTTTTATCGGAATTATCCAGCTCCAGCGGGATAAACCGGAAAAGGATACCGTCAGGCCCCGCCGTCACGCTGAAGCCGTCCAGTTTCCAGACGCGGTTCGGGTCGGCCGCTGCCGGGAGGCCGGGGGTTTTTGCGGGGGGCTGGGCGGGCCTGGAGACGTTTTTAATTTCAAAGCCGCCGGGCACCGGGAGTATTTTTAGCTGGCCCGGGCGTTCCGGGCCCGTGCCGGCATCGGCCAGGCTTGAAAATACCCAGGGCGGGGGCGTTTTCTGCATCAGGCGGTAGGCGTTTCCCAGGGAATTCCTGATTTCTATTTCGGCCTCACTGGAAGTCTCCGGGTCGGCGGAGGCCAGGGCCCGCAGTTTCCTTCCTTCTTCCGAGGAAAAATATTCCTCAAAGGCCGGTGACGCTTTCGAGTAATTTCCCTGTACCGAGTTGAGGTGCAGCATAAGGTCGGACCTTGTCCGCGCCAGGGCCTCAAGCGCGCCGGCCTGCAGCGGGGCCGAGGCCCAGGGCGTATAATCGCCGCCCCAGGGCGCAGCGGCTTCCGCTATTTCGGAAGGGGCGGAAGCGGAGGAGAGCGCTGTTTTAAGCGCCTCGGAAACGGTGAGCTTTGCTTCAAGGGAAAAAGTTTTAAGCTCCGTCAGCAGCTGCGCGCGTAATGCTGCGGGGTCGGCGGAGGAGGTTTCGTCAAAAAGGGTGAAGGCCGGTCCCGCCGGGGGCGCGGCAGTTGAAAAATTGACGAAAGGCACGGCGTAAATGCCTTCATGCTCCATTACCGCGGCGGCAGAGGAAGCCAGCGGCCCGGTAGCCAGCCATTTAACTCCGAGCGCTTTAGCCAGCGGGAAGTAGTCAGCTGCCAGGCCGCCGGGAGGGCTGACCAGGCCTGAGGGGGATTTTTTCAGCGCTTTAAGCGCGGCGTCGCGGGCCAGTCCCAGGCGCAGCGCCAGGAAATACTGGTCGGAACGGGCGGGGGCGGATGAAGTCTTTCCTTCCCATTTTACCTGGGACGCCGCGGGGTAATAGAGCAGCGGCAGAGGCGGGTCGCCGGCCGGGCGCAGCGCAAGTTCAAGGCGGCCTTCCTGCTCAAGCGCTTTAACGCGTTCCGCAAGATCTTTGGGAAGCGGGCCGAGAGCGGCGGTGAGCCTGAGAGCGGGGTTGAATTCCAGCGCGGCGATTATATCTTCGGCCCCGGCGGCTTCTTCCGGCACCCAGAGCAGGGCCTGCTGCGCGGCCAGAGCGGCCGGGAGGAGCACGGCCAGGGCAAGCGCTGCAAGTGTTCCCGTAGTCCAGGCCCTGAAATTAATGCTTAATTTGTTTTTCATCGTTTTGCTTTGAGGCCGGCTGTAAGGCGCGGAGCGCGCATGAAAAATAAAATTAGCTGCGCCCTTGAGCTTTTTTGCGGCTGCAGCCCCCCGGCTATTTTACGGTCAGCACCGAGACTTTCCTGCCGGCTTCAAATTCGGTGTCGGGATTCATCGGGTCCAGCAAGTCCTGACCGTCAATACGGCAGAGGTACCGGTACCTGCCGGGCGGCAGCGGCACGATGGCTTCCCAGGTTTTGGCGCTCTTTTTCACCAGCACCAGACCTTCCGGATTCCATTTATTAAAATCGCCGGCTATCATTACTTCTTTGGCTCCGGCAATGGTTATTGAAAATTTCGCGAACCGCAGCTCGGGCTGGGGCGGGATGTCCGGCCTTTCGGCCCTGGCCCTGGCCGGGGGGATTATGGCGGTGCGGGAGGGTTTTATATTGGCCACGCTCCAGTGGCCTACAAAACTGAAATATTTATTGATGGCGTTATTGAAGAGCACGCTCGGGACGCTTACCAGCGCGAACGCGACAGCGGCGAGGATTAGCAGCAGCGCTTTCCTTTCTATCACCGATTTTCTCCCTCTTCCAGTTTTGGCCTTAAGCGCGGCTCCGCTCCGAGCCGGCCGGCTAGGGCTTTGAATTTTTCAAGGTCTATGCCTTTGTCCTCCACGGCAGTCGCGAAAGCCTCCGGCAGCAGCAGCGAGGCTTCCCTGATGAATTCCTTTACCTTCTCAAAGCCGGTGGGAGCCCAGGGCGCCATAGGCCTCATCAGCGCGAGCCACTGCTCCGGGTCGGCTGTATTAAGGCTGACATGAACCGAATCTATCAGCCCTTTCATTTCGGGGACCACGTTGCGCCCAAGTACGGCGTTCGCCAGCCCGTTGGTATTGAGCCTTATTTTCAGAGTGCACGGCAGCGGTTCGGCGCGGCCGGTTTTTATGAGCCGGGCGCAGGTGAGCAGGGCTTCAAAGCGCATGGTGGGTTCGCCGTAGCCGCAGAAAACAAATTCTTCAAAAGGAGCCGCCGCCCATTCAGCCTTGGCCAGTGCTATTACTTCGGCAGGGGACGGCTCATTGCCCTGCAGGTTCAGGTCGCTTCCGCGATAGTCCATCTTCCAGGTGTTTTTAACGCAGAAAACGCAGGCAGTGGGGCAGCTGTTGGTCAGGTTGACGTAGAGCGCGTTCTTGTAGCGGTAGACTATGCTGGGTTTTGAATTTTCCATTGTATGTACGATAGGCCGCCGGCATTTATTCGCCATCAGCTTTCTATTATTCTATCATTTAGAGATGAAGATTTTGATAGCCCCTAACGCTTTCAAGGGAACCCTGACCGCGGCAGCCGCCGGAGCGGCCGCCGGAAGAGCGGTCGGGCGGGTCTGCCCCAGCGCGGATATAGAGGTTCTGCCTATAGCCGACGGCGGGGACGGGCTGCTTGAAGCCCTGCGCCCGGCCCTTGGCGGCAAAATAATGAGGAGCCGGGTGGAGGGGTCCCTCGGGGAAAAAATAAAGGCACGCTGGCTTCTGGCGGGCCGGACGGCCGTTATAGAAATGGCCGAGGCTTCAGGCCTCGGGCTGATGGGCGCGCGGAAGCTGCGGCCGCTGGACGCTTCCACCTTCGGAGTGGGGCAGCTGATAGCGGCCGCTGTGCGTAAAGGCGCCCGGGAAATTATCGTAGGGCTTGGAGGCAGCGCCTCGAATGACTGCGGAGCCGGCTGCGCGCAGGCCCTGGGTTTCTCCCTGCTGGATTCCGGCGGGGAGCCCATAGTGCGGGGGGCGCGCGGGCTTGCCTCCCTGGCAGCGATCCTTCCCCGCCGGGCAGCTTCACGGCTTAAACGCGTAAAAATAACCGGCCTCGCGGATGTAAAGAATATTCTTTGCGGCAGGTTCGGGTCCGCCCGCGTTTTCGGCCCTCAGAAGGGGGCCGGTCCGCGGGAGGTTGATTTTATTTCCGGGGCGGTCCTGAATTATTCCAGATTAACAAAGGCCTGCCTGGGGGCCGACGTTTCCAGGCTGCCGGGCGGGGCAGCGGCTGGGGGGCTGGGAGCCGGACTGGCGGCCTTTTTCGGGGCTGAATTGAGAGATGGTTCGGCTTTTGTGCTTGAAAAAGCGGGGTTTGAAAGAAAACTTGCCCGGGCCGACCTGCTCATAACCGGGGAGGGCTGTTTTGACTCCCAGACATTCTACGGCAAGGCCCCCGGCGCCGCTCTGGCCGCGGCTGTCCGGTTCGGAAAGCCGGCCATAGTGGTTTGCGGAGTTTCGCTTATTAAAACCCGCAGGGAGCTCAGGAGGCGCGGGGTATCTGGTGTGATAATGGCCGGCAGGGACCCCTCTCCCGCGGCCGCAATAGAGGCCGCGGTTATAAGAGACCTGCCGGGATTGCTCGGGGCCTGAAGAGCTAGTTACCGCAAACCATGACATTTCTACTTGCCGCCACCATGACATTTAAAAAAATCGTTACAATTGAACTGTAAATTGAATTGCAGCAGTTTGAGTTTAGCCTTAAATTTAATAATATATATATTCTACATAGTCCGGCCAAATGGCTGGCTAAGTCTGTTTTTTAAAGAGAGGCTTAAATGAGTTCCCACCAGTCAAACCATATTTCTTTCGGTACGGATGGTTTTCGGGGTATTATAGCCAGGGATTTCACCTACGATGTGGTCCGCAAGGTCGCTCAGGGGATGTCGGATTACCTGTCCCATAAGCATCCGCGCGCCGACAAACCCAATATCGCCATCGGCTACGACAGGCGCTTTATGTCCGATCTTTTTGCCAGAACGATGGCGGAGATCATTTCCGCGAACGGCTTTTCAGTTACGCTCAGTTCCACCCCCCTTGCTACCCCGGCGGTAAGCCTGCTTACGGTAAAGGGCTACGGGATAGGGGTCGTGGTAACGGCCAGCCACAACAATCATTATTACAACGGCATCAAGGTAAAACAGAACGGGCGCTCGGCTCCTCCCGCGGTTACGGCCGAGATAGAGAATTATATCGCCAAGGCCGTGCCTATGAAGCCCAACGGCGCTGCGATACCGGTAAAAGATTTCCGGCCCGCATATACGGATTACCTCAATTCCAAGGTGCAGTCCTCCAAGGTGCAGGCGAAGCTGCCCCGTCCGGTAGTTATAGACTTTATGTACGGAGTGGGCGCTGAAACGGCCGGTACGGTCTTTAATTCCAGGAATGTCATAAAGATCCGCGAAAGGCATGACCCCCTTTTCGGAGGTATTTCCCCGGAGCCGGTGGAGAAGAACCTGGGGGAACTTGTTGCCGCGGTCAAAAAACACAAGGCGCTTTTCGGCGTGGCGCTGGACGGGGACGCGGACCGCTTCGCCCTGGTTTCGGATAAGGGTCAGTATATGACCCCCTGCCAGACCGCCCCGCTGATGCTGGAATACCTGCTTTCTAAAGGCCAGTGCAAGGGAAAGATAGTCCAGGCCGTGTCCATGGGCTACCTCACCAAGCGGATCGCCCGCGCGGCTAATTTACCTTTCGAGGAAACCCCGGTCGGCTTTAAATATATAGCGGAGAAAATGCTTGCCGGCGACGTGGCTTTCGGCGTGGAAGAGTCCGGCGGTTACGCCTGGAAGGGCAATTTGCCCGAGCGCGACGGCGCCCTGACGGCGCTGTTCGTGATGGAGATGGCGGTTAAGACCGGCAAGACCATTTCCGCTCTTTATTCGGAGATAGAGAAGAAATACGGGAAATCCTGCTTTATCCGCAGGGACTTTAAGATAGAGAAGTCCATCCCCAACAAGCATTCTTTCGCCGTAAAGATAAAAAAGAAACTGCCGAAGCTGCTGCTCGGGCACAAGATCACCGAGACCAACACTATCGACGGGCTCAAGATAGTCCTGGCCAACGACTGGTGGGTGCTGATGCGGCCTTCGGGCACCGAGCCCCTGCTGCGCACCTACGCGGAGACCGACAGCCAGGAGAACACCAGGAAATTCCTGGACCTGGCCCGCAAGCTGGTGGAGCCCAAGTAGGCCGGCCTGTTGCGTGCGGGGAGCGGCGGGAAAATTGTATAATTTGTATATAAATTCAGGAGGGAAAACATGAACTTCAAAGGTAAACGGTATGTGAGCTCGGAATCGGTGACGGAGGGGCACCCCGATAAAGTTTGTGACCAGATTTCGGACGCAGTGCTTGACGAGATAATGAAGAAGGACCCCGCCGGCCGCGTCGCCTGCGAAACCTTCATAACCCGCGGCATGGTGGTGGTAGGCGGCGAAATAACCACCAGGACCTATGTGGACGTGGATACACTTGTCCGCAAGGTCGTAAAGGACATAGGCTATACCCATTCCAGATACGGTTTTAATTACGAGACCTGCGCCGTCATCAACGTTATCGGCCGCCAGTCGCCCGACATAGCCCAGGGCGTGGATACCGGCGGAGCCGGCGACCAGGGCCTGATGGTGGGCTATGCTTCGGACGAGACTCCCGAACTTATGCCCCTGCCGCTGCAGCTGGCCCAGCGCCTTTCTATGCGCCTGGCCGAAGTGCGCAAGAAAAACATCCTTCCCTACCTTGGCCCCGACGGTAAGAGCCAGGTAACCGTAGAGTATCATGACGGCAAGCCGGTCCGGATAGAGACCATCGTGGTTTCCACCCAGCATACCGAGGAAATCCTGGACAAGAGCGGCCACCAGATAACCGAGAAATCCAGGAAAGAGATCATAGACGCTGTCGTTACCCCGGTTATAAACAAGAACCTGATAGACAGGAAAACCAGGATCCTGGTTAATCCCACCGGGAAGTTCGTAGTTGGAGGCCCGCAGTCTGACTCCGGGGTAACCGGCCGCAAGATCATCGTGGACACTTACGGCGGCGTAGCCCCGCACGGCGGCGGCGCGTTCTCCGGTAAGGACCCGACCAAGGTAGACCGCTCGGCGGCCTATATGGCCCGCTACCTCGCTAAAAATATAGTTGCCGCCAAACTTGCCAGCGAGTGCACCGTCCAGCTGGCCTACGCCATAGGCGTGGCCGAGCCTGTCGGCCTCTATGTGGACACCCACGGCACCGGCAGGATAGCGGACGAGAAGCTCTCCAAGATAGTGCGCGACAGCTTCGACCTGACTCCCCGCGGCATCATAAAGACGCTGAATCTGCGCTCGCCGATATTCCGCAAGACCGCCGCCTATGGGCACTTCGGCCGGCCCGGTTTTTCGTGGGAAAAAACCAATGCCGCGGACCTGCTTAAGAAAAAAGCCGCGGGCGCGCCCAAGAGCGAGTGCGCCTGCTGCGGCTGAGCGGCAGGGCTTGATTATTGCGCCCGGGGCGATCGGGGGGTCGCCGGGGCGCGGCGGTTGTTAAGGCCGGGGCAGGCGGCTCCGAACGAAGTTCCTACAGGGGGAAAAATGAGAGTATTGCTGGTTGAAGATAACGCACTTACCAGATACACCATCAAATCGCTGCTTGAAAAACTGGGGCACGAGGTGGTGGGCGAGGCCGAGGACGGCCCCAGCGCTGTAAAACATTTCAGCGAACTGAAGCCTGATATTGTTTTCCTGGACCTGATACTACCCGGCAAGTCGGGCGTGGAGATACTCGGGGACTTGCGGGCCGTAGACCCTGCTGCGCGGGTGGTAATTGTCACCGCCGTAGAGCAGGACGAGATAGACCGCCGCCTGAAGGACAAAGGGGTCAGTGCTATACTGCGCAAACCTTTCTCTTTCGACGACTTTAAAGCCCTTATGAAGGAACTGGAGTAAGCTTGATATGGAAGTAAAAGCCAGCCAAATGTTGGAGAGGATAGCCTTGGCAAGCCTTGAGAAATGCGTGTCAAAGCTTTCCCGCATCTCTGCGGGAAAGTGGAGCGTGGAGGCCGCGCGGGTAACCTTTCGCAGCATGGATGAGGCGGTCGGCGAGCATTCCTCCGGGGCCGGCGGAACCGGGGCGGCCGTGTATTTCGAAGTCCGCGGCGAGTATCCTTTCACCTCCATGGTCGTCTTCCGGCCGGAGGATATAGACACTCTTTCCCGCGGTTTCCTCGGTTTCTCTTTCTCAAAACTCCCGAACCTTAATCAGGCGCAGGAGCTCCTGCTTTCCGAACTGGGCAATATAATACTGAACGCGCTCATAAGCTCCCTTTCAAACACCCTCAAACAAAGCTTTCTTCCTTCCGCCCCCAAGTGCGTGCAGGGAGAGACGAGGTTTTTGCTGGAAGCTCTGTGGACTTCCCTTGACCAGACCAAGAAGCATAGCCTGGTGACCGTGATATTGGATCTTCAGTGCGATAACAAGGTTACGCGCAGCGAAGTGATAGCTGTCATGCCGGAGAACATGGAGGCTGCCCTGTCAGCCGTTCTTGAGTCCGCCGGCTGAAAAGTTTTAGAACGGAGACTTATTATGAGGATAAACTTTATCCCCCGCGCCCTGGTTGTGATACTCTTTCTCGGTTCCGCCTTCGCGGTTCCGGCTTCCTCACAGGTAAGTCTTGTTAACGTGAGCTGGGAAATTTCCAAACTCGCCGGTAAAAACCGCCTGCCTTATGTTCCGGTCGAGGACCTGCGCGCGGCCCCGGAATTCAAGTTTACGGATAATTTGCGGGCTATAGTGACGCTTCACAACTTCTCGTCCAAAGCGGCTGAGGGCCTGGTTTTGCGCTACGCACTGAGACTGCTCCTCCTGAAAACGGGGGACGCGCCCGAGCAGGCTTTCTGGGGCGTGCCTTTCTACGTGGAGGAGGTCCGGGTCTCCAAAATAAATCCGTCTTCTGAAAGAAACGCTAAAGTTATACGTTTTGAGATACAGAGCCAGTTTAATAAACTCAAGGGCAGCGGCTTCTCTCCTTCGGCGCTTAAGATGGAGATAATGCTGAGCCCACACCAGGGCGACGAGCCCTCTGCGATAATCCGCGAATCCATTATAAAAATACTTAAACCGTAAGCCCCGGAGGCCGTCCGGGGCGCATAGCGCTTTGGCCGTCCGATGAGCATGGCTCCCGATACGGCATGACCATAGGTCTTATACGGAACCTATAAAGGAATGTACCATAATGCTTGACATCAAACTTATCCGCTCCAATCCGGAGCAAGTTAAGGCCGCTATGGCCGACCGGAGCGGGAATTACCTCCCGGTGCTGGAGGAAATAATAGAGATAGACTACTCCTACCGCGCCGCTCTCGCCGAAATAGAGGAACTGCGCTCAAAACGGAACGAGGTTTCCAAGAAGATACAGGTAGCGAAAGTGTCCGGCGATGAGGCCGCCGCGCGGGCCGCTATGGCGGCGGCCAACGCCGCCAAGGAAGCCGTCAAGGCGCGCGAAGAAAACACTTCCACCCTGGAGAGGGAGCTGAACGCGCTGCTGCTCAGCCTGCCCAACTTGCCCGACGAAAGCGTGGGCAAAGGCGGCGGCCCGCAGGATAATAAAGTGATTTTCGAAGATGTTTCCTGCAGAAAGGAGTTCTCTTTCAAACCCCTGGACCATCATGCCGTGGGGGAGAAACTGGGTATACTGGACTTCGAGGCCGCCACCAGGCTTTCAGGCTCGCGCTTCGCGCTGCTCAAAGGCCAGGGCGCCCGTCTTGAGCGCTCCCTCACGCAGTTTATGCTGGATATCCAGGCCGGCGAACACGGCTATACAGAAATTTTTCCGCCTTTCCTGGTGACCGCGGAGACCATGACAGGCACGGGCCAGCTCCCTAAATTCGAAGAGGAGCTTTACAAGATAGCCTCCGAGTCGCCGATGTATCTCATTCCTACCGCCGAGGTTCCTCTGACCAATATGTACCGCGGCAACCTGATGAAAGAGGACGACCTGCCCGTAAAACTGACAGCCTGCACGGCCTGCTTCAGGCAGGAGGCCGGAACCTACGGTAAGGATACCCGCGGCCTTATCCGCAACCATCAGTTCAACAAAGTGGAACTGGTCTGGCTGTCGAAGCCGGAGGAGTCCATGGCCGCGCTGGAGAAGATGCGGGCCGACGCGGAAAAGATATTGCAGGTCCTCAAACTCCCCTACCGGGTCCTGGCCCTCTGCTCCGGCGACATGGGTTTCTCCTCGGCGAAGACCTATGACCTGGAGGTCTGGTTCCCCAGTGAAAAAGGCTTTCGCGAGATCTCCTCTATTTCCAACTGTACCGATTTCCAGGCCCGCCGGATGAACACGCGCTTCAAGCGCGCCGCGGGGGGGAAGACGGAGTTCGTGCATACCCTTAACGGTTCCGGCCTGGCGGTGGGGCGCACCTTCGCGGCCATACTGGAAAATTACCAGCAGGAAGACGGCTCGGTCATTGTGCCGGAGGCCCTGCGCAAATATATGGGAGCCGATAAAATAGACCTATGAGAAAGCTTATTCTTATTGCCGCACTCTTTTTTTCCGCTTCCGCGGTAATGGCCAAGCCCCCCAAGTACGAGCCTCTGCCTGAAGACCTGCGGATTCTTTCAAAGCAGGGCATAGATGCTATTTATTCCGTTAATATCCCCGAGGCCAGGAAGTACTTCAAGGAGGGGTTGGAAAAATATCCCCAACATCCTTATCCCCATTTCGGGATGGCAATGGCTACCTGGGCCACCCTGGAATACCTGGAGGACGAATCGGACCCCAAGCTAGAAAAAGCCTACGGCGAGCAGACTGACGGAGCCATAGAGATAGCCCAGGCCTGGATAAAGAAACATCCCGGTGACGCTAACGCTTACCTTTGCCTTGGCGGGATGTACGGGCTGCGCGCCAGGCTGGCCGTGCAGCAGCATCGCTGGGTAAAAGCTTATTTCGACGGGAAAAAGGCTATTTCAAACACCAGGAAGTCCCTTAAGATAGACCCCGAACTTTACGACGCCTACCTGGGCCTGGGCATGTACGAGTATTACGCCGGAACCCTGCCCGGCGCTATAAAGCTGTTCGCGACTTTTTTTCTGCGCGGCAACGCCGAAAAAGGCCTGGAGTACCTGAATATCTGCAAAGATAAAGGTTTCTTTAACGCCCTCGGCGCTAAATTGCTGCTGATAGAGATCTATACCCAGCCTGGCAAATTTTCCAATCCGGCTATCGCCGTGAAATGGGCCCGGGAGCTGCGCGCAGAGTTCCCCGTGCACCCGCAGATGCATTTTGTGGAGATAGTTTCGCTTTTTGAGGATAAGAGATATGAAGAATCCCGCAGCGAATCTTTTTTATACCTCAAGGCCGTCAACGAGAACCAGCCGGCCTACCGCAAGCGCTATCTTCCGCGCGTCCTGACCGCAATCGGGACCACCTACATGGTTGAAAAGAAATACGAAGAAGCCGCGGTTTATTTCGCAAGGGCGGCCGCGACGCTTAAGGACGACCCTAAGGCGCATCCTGCCCGCTGGGGCGTATGGGCCATAGTCCGGCAGGGCAATGTCAGCGACCTTCTGGGCGCGCGCGATAAAGCTGTAGAGTATTATAAGCGGGCCAAGACGTATAAGGACGAATGGGGTTTTGAGGAATCTATAGACGGATATCTGAAAAATCCTTTTGAGGAAACTATGCTGCCAGGGACCCTGCCCCCGCCTTAGTTCCCGGCTTGCTCCGGATTTATCGGTATTCACCAATATATGGAACTTTCAACTATAATTTTCCTGCTTCTCGCTATCCTGGGCTGGGGGCTGGCGGCGTTTTTTGACAAAGCCTGCCTCAGCCACGTGGACCCGTCCGGCGCTTTTTATGTGCGCCTGCTGTTTATGATAATCCTCTTCGTCCCCGCGGTTATCTGGAAATACCCCCAGACAAAGCAGGCCCTGCTCGGCTCGGATAAGCTGGGTCCTTTATTCGTGCTGGCGAGCGTACTGCTTTCAATGGCCGGGGTATTCTTTTTTTTGAAAGCTCTTTCCGGCGGCGCGGCCAGCAGGATAGTCCCCCTAAGCTCCACCTATCCCTTTGTCACTTTCATCATGGCCCTGCTCTTCCTTGGGGAGAGCTTCACCCTTAATAAACTTGTCGGGACGCTGCTTATTTCGGGCGGAGTTTATTTTGTGTCAAAATAAAACAGCGGGCGGCAGTAAATAAAAAAACAGCCCGGGCCCGGTATTACCGCCTTATGACCCTAGGGGAATTTGAAAAAGAAACGGCAGCGGCCATAAGGTCGCTGCCTGTTTTTTTTAAAGAGCGGCTGAGCAATCTGGTGGTAATTGTCAGGCTCCGGCCGGAGGCCGCGCAGGTAAAGAAGTTCGGGCGAGGGCTGCTGGGTTTATATGAGGGGGTCCCGCTGTCCGACCGCGGACAGGCTTACAGCGGTGTTATGCCGGATAAGATCACTCTTTTTAAAAGTAATATCGAGTCGGCCTGCGGGCGGGGGGGAAACCTTAAAGACGAGATCCGCCGCGTCCTGATACACGAAATAGCCCATCACTTCGGGATAGACGATGAAGAACTTATAAAGAAGGGGTTATACTAGAGGACTGGAGGAATAGAAGACTTGAGGATTAGTGAGATAAAGAAGGGGATTGCCAGAGGACTGGCAAGAATTCTTCTTCCGGCTGATCTTCTGATCCTCCGATCCTCTAGTCCTCTACTTTTGCGGAGCGCAGATAGCCGGAAGCGCTTGTGATTTTTACTTTAACCATGTCGCCGGCTTTGAGGGATATCTTTTTATCCGTAGTGACTTCTACCCTCCCGTCTATCTCCGGTGCGTCGCGGTAGGTGCGGCCGAAGAGGGGGGAATCCATCAGGACTTCCGCCTTTTTCCCCCTGAAGTCCAGGTTTATTAAGTCCAGGGCCCTGCTCTGCGCGGTTATCAGCGCCTGCGCCCTTTCTTCTTTCACGTCCTCGGGTACCTGCCCGGGCATGCCGGCGGCCGGGGTTCCCGGCTCCCGGGAATATTTAAAAACTCCGACATTGTCAAAGCGCGTCTTTTTTACGAAGGCAAGCAGCCTGTTGAAATCTTCCTGGGTCTCGCCCGGGAAGCCGACAATGAAACTAGTGCGTATGGCTATATCGGGCATGCCTTTGCGGAGCTCGGCTATCTTTTCTTTGATGGACTTTTCCGTGGAGGTCCGGTTCATGCGTTTAAGCATCCGGTCCGCGATATGCTGCAGCGGCATGTCCAGGTAGCGGCACATGTTTTTATTGGACCGGATAATCTCAATTATTTCAGGCGTAAGCCGCTCGGGATAAGCGTACATAAGGCGCCACCATTTAACGCCTTCGGTCCTGAGGAGCGTGTTCAGCAGCCAGGCCAGGCGCGGCCTGCCGTAAAGGTCCATGCCGTAGGAGGTCGTGTCCTGGGCTATCAAGGATATTTCAACGGCCCCGCTCTCAGCGAGGTTTTTTGCCTCTTCCACCAGAGATTCCACCGGTTTCGAGCGGAAGGCGCCGCGGATAGAGGGGATAAGGCAGTAGGTGCAGCGGTTGTCGCAGCCGTCGGCTATTTTGAGATAGGCGCTGTGCCTGGCGGTCAGGCGGGCTTTTCTGAGCGGGGAGTCCAAGAGGCCCTCGGCGGGCAGAATATAGTTCTTGCCCGACTCTACGGCCTCTGCCGCTTTTGAGAGGGCGTTTATCCCTACCAGGGCGTCCAGGCCCGGGAAGCGCTTCATAAGGCCTTCTTTCTCCCTTTCTACCAGGCAGCCCGCCACCATAACCTTCGAGAGCTTTCCTCGCGCTTTAAGCTGGAGCAGGCGCCGGATCTCGCCTTCGGACTCCTCTACCGCGGAGCCCAGAAAAGCGCAGGTGTTTATAAGCGCGGCGTCAGCCCCGTCTTCTTCAGGGGACAGTTCCCAGCCGGCGGCGGCCAGTTCTCCCGCCATAACTTCCGCGTCAGAAAGGTTCTTGGGGCAGCCGAGCGAAACGATGAAGAGTTTGGGCATAATGGAAGTCTTAAGGTGCGGCGCTGCTGCTTGAGATAAGGTGACACACAACTTAATTTTGAATTAAGTTGTGTGTCACCTTATCAGTGTTTTTCCAGGCGCTTGATTGTTAGAAAAATGGCAATGCCCACCGCTATCATCAGTGCCATGAAGGCCGGGTAGGCTGCGCGGGGGTTATGTATCCCGGTTATGGACGCGATCTCGGACATGCCGCCGACGCCGGCGAAGAAGCTGGGGACGGCTATGGCTATCACTATAGCGTTGAGGTTCTTCATCAGGATATTGAGGTTGTTGGCAACTATGGAGGCGCGCGCGCCCACCAGCGAGGCGAAAATATTCGAGTAAATTTCGGCCTGCCTGTAGCACTGGTTGTTCTCGATGATGATGTCGTCGAGGAACTCCACGCTTTTCTGGGAGAGGCCGACCTTCTCGGTATTGTGCTTCAGGCGGTCTATCACGTAGGAATTGGCGTTTATGGCGTTGAGATAGTAGACCAGGCTCTTCTCCAGGGTAAACAGGTTCAGCAGGTGGCGGTTCTCCATAGAATGCGTTATTTTGGTCTCTATCTCCTCGGCTATCATATTGATGACCTTGAGATGCTCCATGAAATGGAAGATGGAATTGTAGATGAGCTTGAGGAAAATCTCGCGGATGCCGCTGACCTGTTTGAAATATTTCCCGGAGAACATATTGATGTCCTCGGAAAGCGCCAGGAGCAGTTTATCCTTGAAGAGGAACAGGCCCATCGAGGTGACCTTGAACATGAAATGGTCCTTGGAGGAATAGTTCTTGGGCCGTTTGAAAATAAGGGCCATATGGTCCGGTTCGAATTCCATGCGGGCGGGTTCTTCCGGGTCGAAGGCGGAGTTGAAGTCGTGCTCGTCCAGGGAGAAATTCTCTACCAGCCACTTCCTCTCGTCCTCGGTCGGGCTTATCACTACCCAGATAGCCGGGTTTTCGGTTTCTGACGGGATTATCAGGCGGTTTTCAATTTTATATCTCTTTATCATTAGTCAGTAAAGGGCCGTCATTCAGCCGCAGAAGTGCGGGGATCGGACCACCGTCGCTGCCGCTCCCGGTCAGATCCCCGTTTCAGAACTTGCGCTACCTTGCGGCTATTCTGCTCCGGGCCGAGGCCGCGCTACTTGCTTGCGGCTTTGGCTTTCTTATGGCTTTTAGCTTTAGTGGCAACTGCCGCGCCTATTTCGGAGAGGTTGTCCACCACGGTAGCTCCGGCCGCCTTCAGGGCCTCCACCTTTGAGGCGTGGGTTCCCGAGTTGCCTTCTACTATCGCGCCGGCGTGGCCCATGCGGCGCCCCGGAGGGGCCGTCTTCCCGGCCACAAAGCAGAATACCGGCTTGGTCATCTCTTCTTTTATATACCTGGCCGCGTCCTCCTCGGCAGAACCGCCTATTTCGCCTATCATGATGACGGCTTCGGTCTCGGCGTCTCCCTCGAAGAGTTTTAGGGTATCCACAAAATTCATTCCCTGCACCGGGTCCCCGCCTATGCCCACTACGGTAGACTGGCCCAGGCCCTGGCTGGTGACCTGCCATACGGCTTCATAGGTAAGCGTGCCGGAGCGGGACACTACGCCTACATGCCCCTTGTTGTGTATATAGCCCGGCATTATGCCGGCTTTGCATTCTCCGGGGGTGATGACTCCCGGGCAGTTGGGGCCTACCAGGGTTACGTCCCTGCCGGCCTCCGTCATCGCTCTAAGGCGTTTTTTTACGCGGACCATATCCATTACGGGTATGCCCTCGGTTATGCAGATTATCACTTCAATCCCGGCGTCAGCGGCCTCAAGAATTGAGTCCGCCGCGTAGGGCGGGGGGACGAAGATAAGGGAGGCGTTCGCGCCGGTTTCTTTTACGGCGTCGCGCGCGGTATTGAAGACCGGCTTGCCGAGATGCTCGGTCCCGCCTTTTCCGGGGGTTACTCCGCCTACTATATTGGAGCCGTAGTCAAGGCACTGTTGGGCGTGGAAAGAACCCTGGGCGCCCGTGAAACCGTGGACAATGAGTTTTGTGTTTTTGTTGAGCAGTATAGACATATAGTTATCTCCTAAAAAATATCATTTGAGGATCGGGGGGCCGGCTTTGCAAGGTTTGCCGCACCTTATGGCTATTCCTCCGGTCCTCTATTCTTCTACTTCGCGGCGGCCACGGCTTTCTGCGCGGCTTCCCAGAGCGAAGAGGCCTGTTCCAGTTTCAGCCCGGACTTGGCCAGTATTTCCCTGCCTTCCTTTACATTGGTGCCTTCGAGGCGCACTATAAGGGGGATGTTTATCTTCACTTTCTTGGAGGCTTCCACCACGCCGGAGGCTATGTTGTCGCATTTCATTATGCCGCCGAAAATGTTGACCAGCACCGCTTTTACCTTGGAGTCTTTGAGTATTATCTGGAAAGCGCGGGTGATCTGGTCCACGTTGGCGCCGCCGCCTACGTCCAGGAAATTTGCGGCGTCCCCGCCGGCCATCTTTACCGTATCCAGGGTGGCCATGGCCAGCCCGGCCCCGTTGACCATGCAGCCGATATCGCCGTCAAGGCCGATATAGTTTATGCCTATCTCTTTGGCTTCCTTCTCTATTTCGGTGGCTTCATGGTCCGGCTTCGCCGCGAGGTCTTTATGGCGGAACAGCGCGTTATCGTCGGTCACTATCTTGGAGTCCAGGGCGATAAGCCGGTCGTCGCCTGTTATTACCAGCGGGTTGACTTCCACCAGGCTGGCGTCCTCTTCGATGAAGGCGCGGACCAGCCGGCACGCGAAAGCGGTGAATTCGCGGAAATTCTTCTGGGGGATGTTCAAGTCGAAGGCCAGCTGGCGCGCCTGGAAGTCGAGCAGGCCGGCCTCTACGTCCACCGGCAGCTTGATTATTTTTTCAGGGTGGCTCTGGGCAAGTTCCTCTATGGACATCCCGCCTTCAGCCGAGGCTATTATCGTGGGGGTTGAGCCTTTGCGGTCCAGGACCACCGAGATGTAGATCTCCCGCTTGATGTCGCAGGCCTCATCCACCAGAACTTCCTCCACTATAAGGGCTTTTCCCTGGGTCTGGTGAGTGACCATTTTCATGCC
The DNA here is from genome assembly GCA_001871115.1 of Elusimicrobia bacterium CG1_02_56_21. GTDB lineage: Bacteria > Elusimicrobiota > Elusimicrobia > Elusimicrobiales > UBA9959 > UBA9959. The sequence continues at coordinate 17,260 of MNUR01000116.1, forward strand.
GAGCATTTTTAAGGCCAGCTCCCGGGCTTCTGTCGGAGTTTTGGCCAGTTTCACTCCGCCGGCCTTTCCGCGCCCGCCGGCGAGCACCTGGGCTTTAACAACCCAGGGGCCGGGGCCGTCCAGGACCAGTTTGTCGGTGCTGTCGCCCAGCCTTATTACGCCGCAGCGCTTCTGCAGCGGAATGCCGTAGCGTCCGAAAATTTCTTTACCCTCGTATTCAAGTAATTTCATTGAAGTTCTCCTGGGGAAGCCGGCTACCGTACAGCCGGACTTTTAATGTTTCGCGCAACTTGTTTTACTTCGGTCCGGACGTCCTGCCGGCACGCCGCGCATAGTTACCGTTTGAATCCTGCACAATATAATTTGTAGTATAATTCTTGGCGTAAAGTCCAGCGGAAAAACTGCCGGAGGCGGCGGTTTCAGGCCTATGAATGCCGGTCGGGAGCTATCCGCGTAAAACGGCCCGGGATGCAGGATCCACTCAAATCAAACGGGAGGTTCTATTCTATAATGAACAATACAAAGAACAGCAGGAATATCTGTGTGAGTCAGCTTGACTCCGTTACCGTTCGTTTCGCGGGAGATTCGGGTGACGGAATACAGCTTGTCGGCAGCCAGTTCGCCAACGCCACGGCCATAGCCGGCAACGATTTAAGCACCCTGCCCGATTATCCTGCCGAAATACGTTCCCCGGCCGGTTCCCTGTCCGGCGTCAGCGGCTTCCAGATCAGCTTCGGGGACGAAAGCGTGCTCACCCCCGGCAATAAGCCGGACGTCCTGATGGCCATGAACCCCGCGGCCCTGGCCGTGAACCTGAAGAACCTGGACAAAGGCTCGGTCATCATCACCAATTCCGACGCTTTTACCCCGGTCGGGCTGGAGAAGGCCGGCTATAAATCCAACCCCCTGGAAGACAATTCTCTGGCTAATTACCGCGTTATCGGCGTGCCGGTGAACACCCTGGCCGCCGGGGTGCTTAAAGATTCTACCCTTACCCCCGCGCAGGTCCTGAAATGCAAGAATTTCTACCTGCTCGGCATTCTTTACTGGATGTACGGCCTCCCGATGGAGACCACCAAGGCCTGGATAAAGACCAAGTTCGGCAAGAAATCCCCGGAACTCGCGGCCGCCAACGCCAAGGTGCTGGAAGCCGGCTACGACTACGCCGAAACCACCGAGATCTTCGACGCCCGGTTCCAGCTGAAGAAGAGCCCGGTGACCAAGGGCAAATACCGCAATTTGACCGGCAACGAAGCGGCGGCCTACGCGCTGCTCACCGCCGCCAAGCTCCTTAAAAAGAAGCTTTTCTACGGCTCTTACCCTATCACCCCGGCCACGGAGATCCTGCATACCCTCGCCAAACACCGCGCCCAGGATGTGGTGGTCTTTCAGGCCGAGGACGAAATAGCGGCCATCTGCTCCTCCATAGGGGCGGCTTTCGCCGGCGAACTCTCCGCCACCGGGACCAGCGGCCCCGGGCTCTCCCTTAAGTCCGAGGCCCTCGGCCTCGCCGTAATAGCCGAACTGCCCCTGGTGGTAGTGGACGTGCAGCGCGGCGGGCCCTCCACCGGCCTGCCCACCAAGACCGAGCAGTCCGACCTGCTTCAGGCCGTCTACGGCCGCCACGGGGAGGCCCCCCTGGTGGTCCTGGCCGCGACCAGCCCCGCGGACTGCTTCGATACCACCCTGGAAGCCGCGCGCATAGCCGTAAAGTATATGACGCCGGTCGTGGTGCTGACCAATGCCTATCTCTCCAACGGCACTGAGCCTTTCCGCATCCCCAAGCTCTCGGAACTGCCCAAGTTCGAGACCAGCCCCCTGCCGAAGCTTGAAAATTACAAATGCTTCATGCGCGATCCCGACACCCTGGCCCGCCCCTGGACTTACCCGGGGCTAGCCGGCTACGAATACCGCGCCGGCGGCCTGGAGAAGCAGAATATCGAAGGCAATATCAGCTATGACGCCCTCAATCACGAGGTGATGACCGATCTGCGCGCGGACAAGATAGCCCGCGTGGTCAAGGAGATCCCGCCTACGAAGATCAACGGCCCGGAAGAAGGCGAACTGCTGGTGGTAGGCTGGGGCTCCACCTACGGCGCTATCACCACGGCCGTCACCGAGGCCCGGAAGACAGGGCTCAAGGTCTCCTCCGTCCACATCAAGAACATCTTCCCGCTGCCGCCGGACCTTGGCACGATCATGCGGCGCTTCCGCAAGGTTCTGGTCCCGGAGGAGAATTCCGGGCAGTTCCGGATGCTCCTGCGCTCCGCTTATATGCTCGAACCCCTGGGCCTCAACAAGGTGCAGGGCCAGCCGCTCAATTCCGACGAAGTCCTGTGCAAGATCCAGGAAATCCTGAGGGGGAATTAACAACATGGAAAATACAATGGAAAAAAAGCTTACCGCTAAAAACTTCTCCTCGGGCCTGCCGGTGAAATGGTGCCCCGGCTGCGGCGATTTCGCCATCCTCAGCATGCTGCAGAAGACGATGGCCAATATGGGCCTGCCGCTGGAACAGTACGCCGTCATCTCCGGCATAGGCTGCTCCAGCCGCTTCCCGTACTATGTCAGCACTTACGGCTTCCATTCCATCCACGGGCGCGCTCTGCCGATAGCCACCGGGGTCAAGCTTTCGAAGCCGGAGCTGGCCGTTTGGGTCATCACCGGCGACGGCGACGGGATGTCGATAGGCGGCAACCACCTGATCCACGCTATAAGGCGCAATATCAGCCTTAAGATCGTGCTCTTCAATAACCGCATCTACGGCCTGACCAAGGGCCAGGCTTCCCCGACCACCCTGCAGGGCTCGAAGACCAAGACCACCCCGCTCGGCGCGATAGACTACCCGTTCGATCCGACCCGGTTCGCGATCGGCCTCGACTGTACCTTCGTGGCGCGCGGGATAGACAACGATATAGCCGGAACTTCGGCCATTTTCGAGCGGGCGGCCAGGCATACGGGCACGGCCTTCGTGGAAGTGCTGCAGAAATGCGTGCCGTTCACGGATAAAGAATTCGACTCGCTCAAGGACCCCGCCACCAAGGAGGAGATGCTGCTCCGCGTCGAGCACGGCAAGCCGCTGGTGTTCGGCAAGGACAAGAACAAGGGCATCTCTTTCCGCAATATGCGCGCGGAAATAGTAGAGTTCAAAGCGGGCGCGGTCCCGGCCGAGGTCGCGATCTACGACGAGACCAATGCCGACATGGCCTACCTGGTGAGCGGGCTTCCCCACCCGGAATTCCCGACCCCCATCGGCGTGCTGAAAGCCGTCCGCAAGCCGGCCTACGAGGAGATGTATTACGACCAGGTAAAGACCATAGGGAATACCAAAGAGCATGAGCTCGAGGCCCTGCTTTCCGGGCCCGACGCCTGGGAAATAAAATAAGAGCCGCTTAGCGGAGCCGGCAGTCAGCGGGAGAAGGCCGCGGAAGGTAAAAGTTCACCTGTCCGCGGCCTTCTTCTTTTTGCATTTATTTGCTGCCGCGGCGCCGCAGCCATGAGGAGGGCGGCGGGGCGCGGTCCGGGGCCTATGGGCCTATGGGGATACGGGGCCAAAGAATTTCAATAAATAGGCCCTTGGCCTGATGTGCCGAATGAGCGCATTTTATATCCTTATAGGACAGTAAGACTTTAAACCGCGGTTCTATTGAGGATAAAATGAAAATCAAACTTATCGCCCTCTCCACGCTGATGAGTCTGGCTTCGGCGGCCGGTGCGCAGGACCTTGCCGCCCGGTTGCCCACCATAGACGCCGGAACCATCTTAAACCAGATAAACAATAGCCAGCCCCCTTTCCCGCAGCCCGCGCTTGCCACGCTGGATACCTGCGTGTTCACTGATTTTAAAAATAATAAATGTTATTTCAAATGCCAGAGCGGCGCAATACTGACCGAGCCGGCCGTAAGACCGGATTTCTCCTCCGGAGAGCCTGCCGGCGCCTGCGCTACCCATATAATACGCCCTGTAGCGGCGGGCGCGTTCAGGACCCGGGATTTGGACTGGGCCAAACAGGTCGCCAAGGAACTGCGCAAAGAACTTAAGGGATACGGGATCTTCGCCAGCGTTATTGTTGTGGCCAAGCCCGGCAAAAAAGCTTTCCTCGCCGTGGAATTTAAAAGCTGGGCGGACTATGAACAGGTAAAAGACCTGTTCTACCAGGACCCCGGCAAGAACCCCAGCTATATGGACATAAGGGTCTCTCCGCGCGTACCCAAAGAAGCCGGCTCCGCGCCCGACCAGGATATCGCCGCCGCAAAGAGCGCCGGCGATTATTCCCTGGTGCAAAGGGACCTGCTCCTGACCCGGATGACTTCCAACACCCTCAAGACCATAGCCCTTACACTCAGGGGCCTGGACCAGCTTAACAGCCCAGACGCCGCTCCCGCCGCTTACTCTGAGGGAGTGCAGGAGACTTCCGCGGATATAGAAGAAGCCGTTACTGAAATGGAACTGGGCCTGAGAGCCAGGGACGGCCTGATGCTGCGCCAAGAGGTCTCCCGCATGGAGCCTATGGTAGCGCGCCTTGCCGGCCTGGCGGCGTCCATCGAAGGAGACGCCAATTACGGCTACTGGGCCGGTAAAGATATAAAGGAAATCTCTGATAAACTCACTGTTTATTTGTTTACTATCCGCGTTAACTCGGTGTTCCTGTAAACGAGAGGACTTGAGAAAACAGCCGGCCCGGGCCGGCTGTTTTTATTTATCCGGACGGGAAATAATTTATCGTCGCTTCCGTTCAAGCCGGGCCCCGGCGCGGACCGCGGGTTTTATTTGCCGCTTTTCTTTACGTATTTAATGCGGCTTATTTTGGTTGCGGGGAAGTAGAAATCAAGTATGTCTTTGTAGGCCAGATTGTATTTGCCGGCCAGGCCGGCTGCGCCGCTCTGGCACATGCCTATAGCGTGGCCCCAGCCGCCGCCGTAAATCCAGTAATTGCGAACCTTGCCGTCTTTGAACCGGTTTATCTCTATCTCGAACAGCGTGCTTTTAAGCGAGCTGAAGCCTAACAGGTTCCGTATCAAATGTTCTTTTGTCACGGTTATCGTTTTTTTCCTGCCTATCACTCTCAGTGAATTTACATTGCCGGAAGGACTGCGCCGGAGCGGGATGATATTAAGCAGCTCGCCTACCGCGTAATCCTTGTTGACCCGGAAGGTCATGTCTTTCTGGCGGATTATCTTCATCCAGCGGAACTCGGATGCGCGCACGCGGCCCGGGTAATTGCAGTTGGCGTCCGGGTTGCCGGTCAGCCAGAGGTGGTAGTCCCAGGGGTCCAGCGGCGCCTGGGCCTTGGCGGGGTCGATGTCGGGCTTGGTCACTAAATAGGGGGAATCTCCCCAGCCGGTGACTTCCCCGGAGGCCTGGGTCCAGCCGCCGCAGTTAGAGTGATAGAAAGTATAAGCGGGGCGGCCGTGATAGGTGAGGATCTCTCCCTCGGTATCGACCACGGCGCGGGTGGTGGTGTTGGCCTCTATAGATTTGCCTTTATAGGCCTGGCAGTGCTGGCTGTCGCAAAGGTGGTAGCCTTGTTTTTTATGTATCCCGCCTCGGGACCGGCGTATAAGGACCTGGGTACGGGCTATCACGGCCTGGGCTTTAAGGGATTCGTACGGCCATTGGGGCGCAACCTCGCTGGGCACGACGCCAAGCAGGTAGAGTTCCGTTTCTATAACGTTCACAACTTCTATCCCGCGGCTGCCCGGGGACAGTTCCACATAGCCCCGGTACTGCCTGTCAGCCCCGCGGAACCAGGGGTTTTTTATCCTGGACGACGCGTCGAAGATCACGGTTCCGCCGGGTTTGGCCGGTTTAACCAGGATGGGCCCCTGGAAGCTGTTGTGCAGTTTGCCGTCAGGACCTTTCAGCAGCACACTGCGGCCGTCGTGATGGACCGTCCAGGTTTCGTCAGGCGGGATAGTGGCGTAAAGCTTGCCGCTGGCCTTGCCCGTGACCGTAAGGCCTTCAAAGGACTTCAGCCGCAGGAAATTGTTCCGCCCCTGTTTGCCGGTATTGGTAGCGCCTATCCCCACCCGGATCTTGACGGAGCGGGACAGGTTCTCCAGCGCGTCCAGCGGCTCCATCACCAGCGGTTTCGTGATCCTGAAAGGCGGGCGTATTTCCTCGGGCTGCTTGGAGAGCTTGCCTTCCAGGATCTTCATCATCTTTGAAGCTATCGGATGGCCGGGGGCGTAATCTAGAACGCGGTAATACTGGTTCCAGGCTTCATCGAATTTGCCCTGCCTGGCGTAGATCCCCGCCAGGGGCAGCCGGGCCTCGGTAAAGGAAATGTCCTTGCGCAGCGCCTCAATAAGGGAGCTTTCCGCTTCTTTGTACATTTTAAAATTCATGTAATTCCAGGCAAGGATATAATCCACGCCGGCAAAATCAGGGCGCAGCTGGCGGTAATTGTCCAGGTGCTCTATGGTTCTTTTTTTATCATCGAGGTTGGCGTAGACGCTGGCCAGGCCGAGTTCCGCTCTTGAGTGTTTAGGCTGCAGCTGCAGGGCCGTTTCAAAAGCCGAGCGCGCGCCGGTATAATCGGCCAGGTGAAAGCGCAGCCAGCCGAGTTCAGAGTAGATGTCGGGGTTCTCCGGGGCCCTCTCCAGAGCCCTGGTCATTAGGCTGGACGCCTGGTAGTAGCGGCCGGCCTGCTTCAGGCAGATAGCCGCGTTCATCAGCGGGCGCGGGTCGGCCGGGGACGCGGCCGCAAGTTCTGCGTAAGCCGAGGCTGCCTGGGACAGGTTCCCTTTCAGGTAAAGTTCGTAGGGCGGCGCGGCGCAATAACCGGCTGCCGATTGAAATAGGAGGAATAAAAGAATAAGATTAAGTCTTCGCACGGTGTACTATATCGTATTAAATTATCATAAACATGCGAATAGGGAAACTGGCTGACAGCGTAACCTTAAATCCGGGCGGTAGCGTTCTTCCGGCCTTATTCTGTTTTTTTATGTTTCTTTGCGGCTGATATAATGTCTGAAGAGCTTGCTGATTCCGAACTCATCTCCGCTTTCAAGGCCGGCGACGCCGAGGCTCTGGGCCTCCTGATGGAGCGGCACAAAGCCGCTCTTTACGGCTACCTGCTGCGCATTACCGGCAGGCGGGAAGCCGCGGACGACATTTTTCAGGAGGTGTTCCTGAAACTGGTAAAAAACCCTTCAGCTTACGGTGAAAGGGAAAAACTTAAGTCCTGGCTGTTTACAGTGGCCAGGAACGCGGCTATGGACTTTTTCAGGAAAGAAGGCTGCAGGGCCGAGGTTCCCCTGGAAGGCCGCGGGGAAAGTCCCGGCCCGGCGGATTTCACCGCCTCGCCCGAGCCCGGGCCCGAGGAAGCCGCCGTTAACAAGGCCTTAAGCGAAAAGCTGGAAGCCGCCCTGGCCCTGCTCTCGCCTGACCAGCGCGAGGTTTTCTACCTTCGCCATTATTCAGAGCTTTCATTCAGGGAAATAGCGGAACTTCTCTCGGTTCCTATAGGCACGGTGCTGGCCCGGATGAGCCGGGCGGCCGCCCTGCTGCGCAAAGAGCTGGCCGGCTGATAAGCATAGCTCTTTAGCCGGCACTGGCACAGCTTAGGAAAAGACCTGCAATAAAACCGGGGTCCCGCGCGTTGTACATACAGGAGAATAATATGAACTGCGGTTACGGGGAAAAACTAATCCTTTATTTCTACGGCGAAGCCGGGGATGAACTGAAAGCCGGTGTTTCAAAACACCTGGCCGGTTGTGCAGCGTGCCGGGCTGATCTGGCCGCCCTTGAAGCCGCAGAAAAAGCGCTTGCTTCCCGCGCTGCCGGGCCTTCTGCCGCGGCTATTGAGGCCGTAATGATTGCGGCCCGCGCGTCGGTTTCGCGGAGCCGCCGCTTCTTTTTTAACTGGGGAGAGGCCCTGCTTTCCGGGGCTATGGTTTCGCTGCTCGCTGTAGGGTTCTTTATTGCCAGCCGCGGCAAACCCGCCGACCTGGCGTGGAACAGCGGCCTGGATTCCGGCCTGGATTCGGTGGAATATTCAATGTACCAGGCGCAGTCGGACCTGGCCTCGGTATCCAGCGACTGGGAGTACGGGTACAGCGCGCTGGAAGACGAGGAATTTCAGCTGTACGGCAAGGCTTAATAAACGGATTTTAATATAACTGTTCAAAACAAAGACAAACGGGTTGTCGGGTAGAGCGGGCGGTAAAAAAATAAGGATGGAGGCTATATGAACAAGAAAATTGTAATGTGGGCGGCGGTAGTGGCCCTGGTTTCGGGCCCTGCGTTTAACCTGGCGGCCCAGGAAGGTCCCGGGGACGACGACGATATTGAAATGATGGAGGCCGGTCCGGGACAGCAGGGGATGCGCGGCGGTATGGGTCAGGGGCCGATGATGGTCAAGACCAAGATAATGCGCGGCGGAAAAGGAATGGGCGGGCCAGCTTTCCTGTCGCCTGACGAAACAATGTCTATGATCAAAAAGCATGACCCCGCCTTCGCGAAAAAGCTGGATGAACTGCGTGAAGCGGCTCCGGCCAAATACAAAATGGTACTGCATATGTCAGGAAAGATGTTCGGGATGGCCAGGATGCAGCAGGATGAGAGTATTGAAAAAGACGCCGTCCGCGCCATTGCTCTGGAGTTCGAATGTAAAGAGCTTTCTCTCAAATACGATAAAGCCTCTGATCCGGAAAAGAAAAAGATAAAGGAAAGCCTCAGGGTTTCGCTTGCCGAGCTTTTTGACCTGAAGTCCAAAGCGCAGGGACTGCGCGTCAAGCGGATGGAGAGCGATATGGCCCGCCTTAAGAAGAAGCTTGAAAGCCGCAAAGCCAATAAGTCCAAGATAGTTGAGCAGCGCCTGGAGCAGCTGACAGGCGAGGGTTACGGCTGGTAGACAGTCTTTAAGCAGGGAAATTTAGAAGCCCCGCGGGATATCCCGCGGGGCTTCTTTGCTCCGGAAAGTGGTTCGGGACGGCCGCTTAATACGCTCCCGGGCCGTAGACCTGTTTTTTTACGGCCGGCTGCTGCGCGGCGAGGATGTTCTGTGCCATAAAGGCCGCTACCGGGGCGCCTGCCCCCTGCTCCTCAGGGGATAACCCGACATTCACCGCGCCTTTTGTCAGTTCGGCCTTCAGCGCGTAGGCGCCTTTTATCCCAAGGCCTACCGCCAGCGCGGCCATGCCGGAAATATGCGGGGCAGCCTGTGAGGTGCCTGCCATAAGCCTGAAGCTGCCTCCCGGGAAAGCGGAGAATATCCTTACACCCGGGGCTATAAAATCAGTTTCCGGCCCGCGTGAGGAAAAACTGGTTATCTTATTGGAAAAATCCATGGCGGTCACGGCTACGGTGGCCTCATAAGCCGCCGGATAGTTGACCCGGCCTTTGTCATTGCCGGCCGCGCAGACCACCAGAATTCCGGCTTTCCTTGCCGCTTCTACGGCTTTTTCCTGGGCACCTGAGTATTTTGGCGCGCCCAGGCTCATATTAATAATGTCTATGTTCTGCCGCATTGCCCAGCCTATGCCGTCTATGATGTTGGAGACTTTGCCGGTCCCGCTGCTATTGAGCACTTTTACCGGCAGTATCGTCGCTTCGGGCGCGATTCCCGCCATCCCTTTCCCGTTACGGGCGCCGGCGATTATTCCGGCTACATGGGTTCCGTGCCCGCCGTCGTCGGAAGGGGCGGACGCCGGATTAAGGGCGTTGTAGCCGGGGGCGCAGTTCGGCGCAAGGTCGGGGTGTGAGCAGTCCACCCCTGTGTCCAGTACAGCTATCCGCGCGCCCTTGCCCATGGTCCGGGGCCAGACACGGGTAACCTGCAGCCTTCCCGCGCTCCATGGCAGGTGGTCAAATTTTCCATCGGCGTCGGCAAAGTTTATATAGGGCGGCGAGACCGGGGCCGGCGGGGTTGAAACAGCGGGCGGCCCGGCCATGGGCTGTTCACCTTCCGCTATTGCCGGCAGCGCGGCTTGCGCGTCCTGAAGCGACAGCGGGTTTTTTCCCGTTCCGAGCCAGTAAATTTCTTCGTCGTTTTCCGCGCCGGTCACCCCGGGGGAGCGCGCGAGGTCGGCGGCTTTGAGCGCGTCCGGCAGTTCCGCCAGCACGGCGTTTATAAAAGAAAATTCTTTGATTATCCTGCCGCCGCGGCTTTCAATAAGGCGGGCCTGGGCCCCCGTTTCCACGGAAGGGGCGAAGGTTATTATCTGCTGCGCGGCAAAAGCGGGTGAGACCAGCAGGGGAAGGGCGAGCGCTAAAAATTTCATCGATAATGATTCTAGCAGTTTCAGTTGCGCCGCCGCCAACCGGGCACTCTTTTTTTTGCTAAAATTATCCGGTCGCGCTAAGTTCCAAATGTATATACCTTCCCCCTGGAATCTCCCCGTAACCCTGGCCGCCAACGCGCTGGAATTCTTCCTGCTCGGTACCTGGTTGTTCTATCTTTTGCTCAGCCTGCGCGGTTTTTTTTCAAGGCCGTCCACCCCGGGGAACTCTCTGCCGCTCCGCAGTTTCGCCGTATTGCTGCCGGCCCATGACGAAGAAAACGTTATCCCGATGGCGCTCGACAGCCTGAAAAGAATAAACTATCCAGCCGGATTATTCGACATCTACGTGGTGGCCGACCATTGCACCGACAGGACTGCCGCAATAGCCAGGGCAGCGGGAGCGAAAGTTCTTGAATATTGCGGGGAGGGCGTCAGGGGAAAAGGCCACGCGATCTGCCGGGCCACAAAAGAGATCCTTGCTCTTGGCCGCTATGACGCTCTTTGTTTTTTTGACGCGGACTCCCTGGCGCATCCTGAGTTTTTAATGGCTATGAGCGCCCATCTCAACCGCGGCGAAACCGCTATCCAGGGGCATGAGGTTCCCAAGAACCCGCGCGCCAACTGGCTTACAAAAACCTTGTTCGTCAGCCAGGTCATTTTTAATAATTTTTACCAGTACCCAAAGCATTATTTCGGCTTCTCGGCGACGCTCCACGGGAAAGGCATGTGCTTTACCGCCGCGCTGCTGAAGGATTTTCAGTGGGACGGGAACTGCCTGACCGAGGATATAGAGATGCAGATGCGGCTTGTCAGGGCCGGAGTGCGGGTCTATTTCGCGCCTGAAGCCATAGTGTACGACGAGGTCCCCTCGGATATCCGCGAGCATTTTCACCGGTCGGTCAGGTGGGCGGTAGGAGCCCTGGAGACGGCCAAAAAACACGTCTGGGGCTTATGGAAGAGGGCCGTGCTGAAACTGGATTACCGCGCTTTTGAGACCGCTCTGCGGCTGACCCAGACCTACAGGTTCATGCTGGGGGCCAGCATGGCCCTGCTGATGTACGCCAATAAAGGGCATTTTAATTTTCTTTTCTGGATCTTCGACCATCCAAAAGGAGCCCGGCTGACTTTTAAACTGCTGAACTGGATTCCGCTGGCTCTTTATCCTACCGCCGCGCTGCTTATAGACGGGACCCCGCTTGGCTACGCCGTCTATTACCTGGTTATGATTTTGATGAGCATAGTGATGGTTATCCCTATTTACCTGGGCGCGCTGCATTTGAAAAAACGCAGGCGCTGGCACCGTACAGCACATTCCAGCCTGGTTTCTATAGAGGAAATAGTCGCGGACAAAACCTGATCCGGCAGTTCCGCGCTGGCGGCAGGCAATACCAGGGCAGAGATCATTAAAGCAAAGCAAGGCAAAAAAAGCCCCGTTCCGCCTCAGGCGTACGGGGCTTTTTTGCTGCCTGTTTGTACTAGCGCACCAGTTTGAAAGCGTCCACAAGGCCAGCGCCCTGGTCGGTTACGCTGAGCCCGGCAAGAGGGGTCGCGGCGGCTTTAAGGGCCGCTCTTACCGCTTCGGGGCTATTTGCTCCGGCGCCTACAGCGAGCGCGGCCAGGCCGGTTACGTGGGGGCAAGCCATAGAGGTTCCGGACATGGTCTTGTAACCGCCGCCTTTATAGGAAGAGTAGACATTGACTCCGGGGGCTATAACCGCTATTTCGGCGCCCTTGGAGGAGAAGTAGGCAAGCCTGTCCGAAGAATCAGACGCTGAAACGGCTATCGCCTGCGGATATTTGGCGGGGTAATTGACGGGGCCGGAATCGTTACCGGCCGCGCAAACCACTGTCACTCCTGACTCATTGGCTTTTATCATGACCTGTTTGAGGGCTTCTGTTCCGCTGCCGCCGCCGAGGCTCATATTGATGACGTCAATATGGTTCAGTATGGCCCACTCTATGCCGGCCACTATCCAGGAATACTGGCCTGAACCGTTCTTGTCGAGAACCTTTACTCCGTAAAGGTCAACTCCGGGGGCTACGCCGGCGACCCCTTTAAGGTCTCTTACCGCGCCGATGGTTCCGGCGACATGTGTGCCATGCCCGTGGTCGTCCGTGGGCAGGTCTCCGGGGGTTACGGCATTGTAACCGCCTTTATAATTGGGGGCCAGGTCGGGGTGGGTAGAGTCCATGCCGGTGTCGATGATGGCTACTTTTACGCCTTTACCGGAGGTATAATCCCAGGCGGCAGCAGCGTTAACGCGCTTGATGCCCCAGGGAAGTTCCTTCTCCGCGGGGTCAACCGCGGGCCTGATCTCCTGGAATACGGGAGCTTCCCAGCCTTCGCCGGTGCGCACCATATTGAGTGCGCTTTCAACGGAGGGGAGGGGGATAGAGCTCATGGAAGCCGGTGCGGCTTCTATCCAGCGAAGGTAGCTGTCTTCGGCTACGTCGGTTACGCCCTTCAGGGAGTAGATGCTGGAGTCTTTTACATCGTCGGGGAAAACAGCCACTAGGGAGTCGATTACTGTGAATTTGCGGGTGACTTTTCCGCCTATGCTCTCAATGCTCTTTTCTATGGAGCCGCCGCGGTAGGCGTGTTCGAAGGTAACTATTTTCTGCGAAGCCTGCGCCTGGACTGCCGCTATTGCCAGTACGCCGGCAAATAATGCTGTTAGTTTCTTCATTTTCCCTCCTGCTTGGCTATTGCAAAGTATTGGGTCTTTAGTCCTAAACTCAATATAGGACTTTTGTTTGATAAATGTCAATACTTTTTTGTCATGCCCAAAAATGTGGCAATCGGGGGGGTAAGCGCAGAGGGATTGCCGCAAATGCGCAAAATGTAAAAAAAATCGGGAATGCCGGATATTTTGCTCCGATCCCGGATCTTGCGCCTTTTTGCGGCTATTCTGATGCAGTCTGGGAGCCTGTCCGACATAAGCAATTTCGCCTGCAATTACCGCTTTTGTCCTGCGCCTTCGCGCCGCTTAACTCACAATCTCCGTAGAGTGTGCTCGTCTCGCGGCGCTTCGGCTCGGCTCCAAAATAGACAATTTCGTCATGAAAGCCTTATGTCGGACAGGCTCCTGGGACAGGTTTGAGGCGGCTGAAAAGGCGGGCCGGACGGATTTAGTAGCTTTTTATCTTGCTGGTGTCGAATTTGCCCACCAGCCCAGATACTTCCGGGTTGGACATTAACATACTGAGGGTTTGCGGGTTTTGCATTGCCAGGGCCACAAGTTCCGGGTTGGAGTTTATCATATCGCCCAGGGCCTGCGGATCGTTCATGAGGGCCTGGGCCGCGGGGGTGTTGAGCAAAGCGCCTACGATACCGCTGGAGGCTACTGCGCTTACTACGGCCGGGTTGTTCATAGCCGCTTTTACGATGGAGTTGTTTAAGAAATTGGCGGGGCCGCTGCCTTTGAGGTAGTTTGCCAGGCCCTCGGGGCTGGCTGTGGCGGCTTTAACCGTGCCTCTGGCCATAAAGCCGTTGACTACGTACTTATTGTTGAGCAAGGCGCTGACGGCTTTCGGGTTATTCATGGTCTTGCCTACGGCATAAGACAGATACCCTTTCTGGTTGCCCAGGCCCATCTGTTCTTTGGCCCTGGTTTCGCTGGATTCCAGCGCGGCCTGGTTTCCTGATCTCCCTTCTCCCTGGCCGGCTGCCGCGGTTTTCCGGGACTGCGCTTGGCGCGCTGCGGCGGCTTTACCGGCCTGCTCGGGGGTTTGCCGGGCCGGGCCGTCACCCTGAAGTTCCCCGGACTCCGCCCCGTCAGAGCGGTAGCGCACGCTGTAGCCCCGGTCGCGGAGGTCCGGATTGTAGTCGGTGTTATGGCGCTTTTTTATTTCACCTTCTGAAGCGTTAAAAACATTGTATTCTTCTTTGGAGAGGTCTACATCGCTGGAATTAATCTTCATGGTCCAGCGGACAAGGGGCAGGGCCAGTATAATATAGACAGGTGTGAGGTAAAGCCAGAATTTCCGGCTGGATTTTTTCCGCTCCTGTTCCATATTCAATAATATAACACCGAAACTGCCAATAGTCAACAGCAGGCGGCGGGCAGGGCTGGGGCAGTTCGCGCTCTTCGCGGAGACTACTCAGGCCCGGGCCTGGCGGTTTCTTGCTAAGGGTATTTTCATTTTGTATTATTATCGATATCCATAGGCGTCGGCAGAGTCGCGCCTTATTATTATGGGGCAGCTTATTGTCCCGGCGGAAGTTTATGAGCGGCGGGCGGCCGTATTGTTTAACTCAGGAGGAGGATTATGAAGAAAATTCTTATATTAGCCCTGTTGGCCCTTCCGGCAGCGGCCTATTGCCAGCAAGCCGAGGATGTCGATCCGGCGGCCTCCGACCAGGCCGGCTACGCTGACAGCCTGGAGCCGGTACAGCGGCCCGATACCCAGAAGATAATGTCGGAGCTGTCTATTTCATTGCGCCTGAGCTCCAAGCAGGAGGAAAGGATTTCCTCGGCCGTAAACAAGAAGATGGCCCAGTTCGACAAAGTGATGAAGGAATATGACCGGAACTCGAAAGAAGAAAAAAAATGGCGCTATAAGATGAACGCTAACCGCTATGAAATGCTGAAGATGAACCGGGACCTTCCTGACGCTATACGCGAATATTTAGACGATGAGCAGCGCCAGAGCTACGATGAAATGCTGGAGGCCAGGGAAAAAGAAGCCGCCCCTGCCGTTAAACCTGTAAAAAAGAAACGCCTTATCAGGCGCAAAAAAGCCCCGGCCGCGTTAGAGGCCGATGAAGACGCCGGCCAGGTTATGGTGGACAAAGAGCCCGCCTCCAGGTCCAAGCCCGGCAAGAAGCGGGTTCTGCGCAGAAGGCCCGCCCCGAAACCCGAACCCGCGGCCGAGGAAGAGCCGGCCTATGAGGACGCGGGATCTTATCCCTAGGTCCGCAGTGCGGAACCAGAGATTTGACCAAAAATTGAATTTTTTTTGCTGCGCTCTTGATTTTTACCGGTTAGAGTATCTATAATGATCGTTCCAATATGGGGGCAGGGGCCGTTGGAGGGATCGCTCTCACGGCCCGGGTGCAGGCTGTAAATGATAAAAAATACTGACTATTTAAGCCGGATATTCTCCGGCCTTACCGGCCTCCGCGCGGGTATGAAGGCGCATGTGCCGGCGATCTCTTTTTCCCCGCAGTTCCGCCGGCAGGCCGGCGTTACCCTTACCGAACTGATGATAGCCGTTTCCGTGCTCACTATCGGCGTTATCGGCAGCATGGGCTCATTCAAATACATAAACCAGTCTATAACGCAATCGCGCATCAAGACCATCTCTACCAACCTGGCGCAGGAAAAGATGGAAGTGCTCAGGAATAAACCTTATTTCCAGCTCCTGGTGACCACGTCTACCGCCGTCACTACCGATTATTCCCCGAATTTCACCTATGACAATGAAAATTATCCGCCGCAGGTCATTACTCTCTGGGGCATGCCGGCGCTGACCCGGATTGTAAAAGTGGATTATGTCGCTCTTTCCGGTTCCGTAGCTACAGCCCTGCCTTATACTTCCAACGACACCGGCATGAAAAAGATTACGGTCAGCGTGCTGTGGACTATCAGGGGGACTGCGCAAAAAGTTACGCTTGAGAGTTATTATGAGAACCCCACCGCGGCTGTTCTTAGCTCCGGCCTTACCGGTACGGTAACTGATGCCAGTTCCGGAATTCCAGTGGGTAACGCGCTGATCCAGGTTCAGGGCTCTCCAAAGTGGCGCGGCTACAGCGATCCTGTAACCGGCGTTTATTCCTTCCAGGTTGCTCCCGGAACCTATACTTTGGTCTGTTCTACCCAGGGCTATTTCCCGGCCAGCAGCTCCGAGCTCCAGGTGGCGGCCGGGGCTTATGCTACAAAGAATTTCAGCATAGGTAAGATAGCCGCGGGCTCTATCTCCGGCATGGCTTATATCCGGGACCACATGGTCATATATATGGTAGTGGCCTCCACCCAGATGGTGAACGGGGATAATATCGAATTCGTATCTCTATATAATCCTACCACTTCCCAGATCAATATGCTGACCAACCCGGCAGACAGTAATTCCAATAATATAAAGCTTTCCTATTACGGCGAGGCTGGCGAGGGGAAAGATATTTCCGAGTTTTGGCTCAACCATTCCTCCACTTATGTTCCTGCCGGGCATTATTACCTTATCGCCAGCTCCGGAACTTTTACTTTCAAGGGCTACACGGTAACCGCGGACGCAATCTTCACGAATGCGAATAAACCGCCCTGTTCCGACCTTGGAGGCGGTCTTCTTAACTGCATCTGGAGAGACAAGGCCGGAGCAATACGCCTTAGTGATGTGGGCGGCAATATTATTGATACTCTGGGCTGGACAAATAACGGCGCCGCCAAACCCGCCCCGTACTACGAGACTACCGCCAGGTCGATGCCGAACGGTATTGAGGAGGGCCGGCAGTTCTTCCGCTATACCGGTCCGGGTTACGGCAGCGAGGCTTCTGGCAATTGCTACGATAATAACGTTAATAGTTCCAACTTTTTCAGCTTTAACCCGGCTATTTTCAGGGCTATGAATATAGCCGCAGGCTACAAGGCTCCTGTTACCGGTACACCGGGCGCCGGCGCTATTGTAACTTCGAACGACGGGCTTTCTTCTCCCGCGACAGCTTCCTCCACCGGCTATTTTCTTCTTACCCAGGTGGCCACGGGCACGGTTGCGAATATTGCCAGCACCTGGGAAGTGATGATAACCTCGTATGCGGTATCCAGTTCAAGCGCCGGCCTGAGCATTATTGCCAATCAGAATAAAGACCTCGGGGTTATAGTGCTTTCTTCGGCTATCAGCGGCGGCATAGCCTCGGGCTATGTTTATGGAAGCGGCCCCGACCAGACCGTTCCCAAGTCCGGGTTCAGCGTAGGGAGCGCGGGAACGGTAGTTAATACCAATAGCCAGGGTTTCTACAGGCTTTTCCTTGCTACCGGGACCGCTGTTATAACTGCCAATTACGGCCTGGCTAACGGCAGTTATCAGAGTTCGGACGAGACCGTGACTATAACAGCGGGGGCCGTTACAAATGTGCCTGATTTTCACCTGGCGCAAAGCGGGACTATCACCGGCTATGTTACTTCCGGTACCGGCGCGCTTCCTAATATAGTGGTTCATGCCACTAATGGCGGCCCTGTTTATGAGGACACCAGCGACAGTACCGGGCATTACTACCTTACAGCCGCCACTTCTTCGGTAGTTTATACGATAACCCCCGTGCTTGACCCGCTGCAGAGCTATACCTCTCTGCCTACCAGCCCCCTGACCGCCAGTATGGCGGTTCCGGGAGCCTCGGTTTTCTCGGGAACTATAACGGTGATAGGCGCGATGGCCACAATAACCGGCACGGTAGTAGCGAGTTCCGTTTCTATCACCACCGGCGTCCTGGTGGTAGCCAGCACCGCGACAATTTCCGACCCGCTGGCCACTATCACAGCCGCTTCGTCCCTGACTTTGCCGGTATTCTATTCGGTTTCCAGCCAGGCGGACGGGACTTACAGCCTGGATGTCCGTTCCAGCACCAGTACGCTTTATAATATGAGGGCTTTCTATCCGGTGGTTAACGCTAATACAGGCGCGGTGACCTATACAAGCAGGAGCTTCTCTTCCGTGTCTGTCAGCACGGCCGGAACTACGGTCACGAGGAATTTCGCATGATAGGGAAAAGACGCGGCTACACGCTGATGGAAATGATGATGGCGGTGGCCATCATCGGTATCGTCTCCGGGGCCTCTGCGCCTCTCATGTTCCAGGCTACCAACTTCTGGCGGCTTACCTCGGCGCGCTACGCCATCCAGAGGGACGTGAGAACCGCCATCGACATGATAAACAGGTTCACCAGGCAGGCCCAGAGCGCGACCGTAGTGATAGACAGGGCTTCCGGCCAGCCTCCCGCTTCCCGGATACAATTTCAATACACTAATACTTCCGGCAATAATGTGATGATGTCTTTTTATCAGGACGGAAAAAAGCTTTATGTGAACAATGACGGGAGTATAAATTTGCTGTCCGAGAACCTGGCTTATATCGCTTTTACCTATCCCAGGACCGACGATATCAGCATTATTTCAGTGGCCATGACGATGCAGTCTCCCACCTATCGGGGCGGTAAAAAAGCGCTGCAGCTTTCTATACAGAAAGTGAGGATAATGAACTGATGAAGAATAAAAAAGGTCAGGTCCTGGTCGGGGTCATAGTGCTGCTTGTGATCCTGGCTATCATCATTCCCACCATGGTGAAATATGTGCAGAACGAGGCCAGGTGGAGCGTCAAGCAGGGACAGAACACCAATGCCTTCCAGCTGGCTGAATCGGCGGTGGACAGGGGGTATCAGAAAATAGCGGAGTCCACCTCTACCTGGGAAGATATTCAGAACGGGATTCCGCAGGCGGGGTTTAGCTTTGACACGGAATACAGCGACATGTCCGGCGGGACATACGCCATTTCTCTTACCAGCGGCCCCGAGAGCGGCGAGGTGACCGTTCTGACCGTAGGCCGGGACAAGCAGAAAAAAGAGACCAGGGCGCTTAAGGTGGTTTATTCCAAAGGCGACGTAAACTCGGCCATGTACGCCAACGGAATTGCCGCGAGCGGCGGCGTAGTAATAGAATGGGGCCCGATGAAAAGCCTCGGGAGCATTGTGCTCACCGGCGCCTCCGACGTGGAATATCCCAGGAAGTATGCCGTCGGCTCTATCACCGGCTGGCCCAGTATCTCCCCCTGCACGGACAACCTGGAGAACTGGGCTTATAACTGTTCCCCGGGCGTGCCGCCGCCGCCCAGCATTTATCTGAAAGGCTATGAGGACGAGGCCAAGGCTACCAAGTGTCCGACCGCTAATCCTTTTAAATTCCCCAATACGGCCTCCCCGGCCGGAAGCTGCTATTTCCCTGGCAATACCAGTTTCAACGGGACAACTATGACTTCCTCCGGTACCGTTTACGTTAACGGAAACTTGAGTGTTAACAATGGTTTTTTGTACGGCAACCTTATAGTTACGGGGAACCTCGGTTTTACCGGCAACGGTGCCGGCCAATACCATATACCTACCGCGGGGGCGGTAGCGCCCTTTACGGGCGGTATTCCGGAGCTGGCGTGGAAGGAATATATGAAGTTAGATACCGCGGCCTCTGATGAATACTATGGAGATATAGGTTTCCAGACTGTCAATAGTACCGATTTTTGGTTCAAATCCGGCGGCGCTACACCAGCCAAAAGTGTCGGGATAAAGACCAACCCGGCCGTGCGCGGTTTTGTCTACTGCGCGGGTGCTCTTTCCAGCACCGGCGCAGCTAATTTCCACGGTGTGGTTTATTCTCCCAGCGGCATTTCCGGTTTGGGCGGAAACAGCTATATCTTTTATGATGATAATGTGGCAAAAGCTATTTTAACGGACACTATTTATCCGTCCCGGGTCTCCTGGCTGGACAGCAAGCAGCCCTGGCCCGCCGGCTTGCCCTGAGCCGCTATGAAAAAATCTCCTGCAGCTTTTCCAGGAATCTTTACTTTGCATATCGCCGGCTACAAACTTGGTTTTGAATCGCGCAGTAAGAATATCCTTTCGGTTTTAAAGGGCAGGTACGGCAGATTTATAGCAAAGGGCGGAGCGGATTGCCGGTTTGATGTTTCTGAAACTAAAGGCAGGCAAACCCCGTTTAAGCCGGCAGTTTCTATTGACGGGACCTGCCTTGAAATAAAGCGCGGGGATTTTAAGGCGTCCATCGATGTGCGTACCAAGGCGGGAACGCTGAAAGCCGCCGCTAATGAACAGTGCCTGGACGCTTTTTTGCGTTCTTTTCTAAGTTTCCTGCTTATCCGCTCAGGCGGTTTTATGTTGCATTCAGCCGGGCTTGTGAAAAACGGTAAAGCTTATATTTTCCCGGGTAAATCCGGAGCGGGAAAATCCACTCTTTCGAAACTTGCAGCATCGGCGGGGGCTGAAGTTATAAGTGACGAGATAAATTTACTGAAGTTTGAGAAGGGCAGCTTCAGGGCTTACGGTTCCCCTTTCTGGGGTGAAATGCGCGCCGATGGAAGGCCCGGTTCCTGGCCGCTGGGCGGTATCTATTTGCTTGGGAAGGCGAAAGTTAACAAGGTGAGCGCTGTTGCCGGCGGGGAAGCGCTTAAACTGCAGCTTCGCTGCCTGGTGAATTTTGATAAAACCCCGGGGGCGGCCGAGCGCGTGCTGAAAAACGCTTCGAGCCTGCTGGCAAAGGCGAAGTTTGAGCGCTTCGACTTCTCTAAAGCTAACGCCGATTTTCTGAATTTGATCTAATCGCCGTAAATTTAAATTATGACTGTTGAAATAAAAAAGAACCTGGCTTACCGGCGCATAGCCGGAGAAGTTTTTGTAGTGGACGCTCCCAGGTCCGAGATGCATGAACTTAACGGGCCTGCCGCGCTTATCTGGGAAGGCCTCGCAGCCGGAAAAACAAAAAAAGACCTGGTAAAGGCTATGACGGCAGAGTTCGAGGTGGATGGGGAAACGGCGCTGGCCGACCTGGAAATATTTATTAAAGATCTGCTAGAGTCCGGCCTGCTTTCTGCCAAATCCGATTAACCGCGTCCGAAGGTGGTATCCGCTTTATGAAAAAGAAAAAACCATACAAGAAGCCCGAAATGAAGACAGAGAAAGTGTTTGAAACCGCCGCGCTGGCTTGCGGCAAATGTCTAAGCGGGCCTATACACCAGCTGGCCTGCAAAAGCCTCAAGAAATTCTCGTGAGCTCCGGAGTTTCAGCTTTCCGGCTGGAAGGTTCCAGCATGAAACCGGTTTTTAAGCCCGGGAGCGTTGCGCTTATCAAGCCATTAAGTCTTTCTGCCGGGGATTGCGCGGTTTATTCCTATAAAGGCCGCAGCCTCCTTCACAGAGTGGTAAAAACAGAAGCAGCGGGTGCCTGGCTGGCGGACGACGCTGGGCGCATAGAGCCGCACCTGGTCCCTTGGGAGAATATCTCCGGAAAAGTCTTAAGCCGCAACCCCCTGGCCGGCGGCCTCAGCGGGCGCCTATACTCAAAGATCCGCCGTTCGTTTTACTCCTGGTTCGCGTAAACCTGAAAACCCAGGCCCGGTCCTTTGCGTATGTCCCAACAAATAGCCGCAAAACTTAATACGCTCACTCTTGAGCGCAATATCCCGGTTTCTATTACCGCCGAACTCACCCGCCGCTGCCCGCTTAACTGCCGGCATTGTTATCTGCCCGAAACCCGGGGCCGGGCAAAGCCGGGGACTGAACTGAACACCGCTCAATGGAAAAATATCCTGGACCAGTTAGCGCGGGCCGGCGGGCTTTACCTGGTTTTTACCGGGGGGGAGCCGCTGCTGCGCACGGACCTGGCGGAAATCTGCCGCCACGCTAAAAAATTAAATTTTGACATCCGGATCTTTTCTACGGGCCTCGGCCTGACAGAGGAACTAGCTTCGGAAATTAAGAAAGCAGGGGTCTCCGCCTTTGAAATAAGTTTTTACGGCCGGCCGGCAGCGCATGATTCCATTACCGGGTTAAAGGGGTCTTTTAAAGCCAGTCTGGCAGCCGCGCGGCTGCTTAAGAAAACAGGTTTGGGTGTAAAAATTAAAACCCCGCTGATGGAAGTTAACGTTGGTCAGGAAACCTGGCTTCAAAAACTGGCTAAGCAGGAAGGTTTTGAGATCTCTTTTGACCCGGTGATCACTTCAGCTAATGACAGGGATAATTCCGCCCTCCCGTTGCGCCTGACCGGCCCCAAACTGGCAAAAGCCGTGAAACTGCTTTCTTCTTCCCCCGATTCCCGACTTTCGATTCCCGATTCTCGATCCCCGGCCCCCGATTTCTTATGCGGGGCGGGCCGCAATGTTTGCGCGGTAGGCCCAGGAGGGGAACTCTACTCCTGCCTGCAATTACCTATAAAACTCGGGAATTTGGGCAGGCAAAAATTTTCCGCTATCTGGAAGAACAGTATATGGCTAAAAAAGTGGCGGAAGGCCGGCTTAAAGGACCTTAAAGGCTGCAAATCCTGCAAAGTTATGGCTTTTTGCAGCAGTTGCCCCGGTTTAAGCCTATTGGAAGAGGGGAATCTCTTTGCTCCAAACAAGCCGGCTTGTGAGATAGCGGGGATAATGGCTGTCATAGGCCGCAAGCAGAAGAGGATGCTATTTGCTTTAGGTCAGAAGCTGTAGGCAGAGAATAGACTATATAGGGGGCGCTGAAAAAGTCATTTTATGGTTGAAGTCTCGTAGTAAAAATGGGAAAATATAGGCGTAATACCGGTTAAAAACTGCACGGAATTTGCGTACAAGCCATCAAAAACCGTGCAGTTTCGCAGCCAGGAGCCGCCCATGTATCGCCCCAAAGACCGCAAAACACCGCCCTTGTTCCCCGAGCTTTTCCCGCTTGGGGGCGGTTTAAACGCCGATAACCGCTGGATAAAACTGGGCGGCCTTATTCCCTGGGAGCGGCTTGAAGAGATTTACCGCGGATATTTTTCCGAAGGGCTG
>MNUR01000004.1 GCA_001871115.1 Elusimicrobia bacterium CG1_02_56_21
GAACGAAGACTACAAAGAAATATTACGCGCCTTAGCCGCAAGTAAAGCGCGTTTTCTTGTAATAGGCGCCTACGCCATGGGAGCCTACGGCTATGTGCGCGCAACCGGGGATTTTGATATCTGGGTTGACCATTCCCCGGAGAATTCCGCAAAAGTATACAAAGCCCTGAAGAAATTCGGGGCCCCTCTAAGCCAGATCGCCCCCGACACTTTCGCCGTTAAAGGAGTTGTTTTCCAGATCGGAGTGGCCCCGCGCCGCATAGACATTCTTACCAGCATAGACGGAGTTTCTTTCAAAAAGGCCTATTCCGCGCGTGAAGAGTTCAGAATAGAAAGAATAAAGATCCCGCTGCTTTCAAAGGCCGACCTGATAAAGAATAAATCTTCTACCGGCCGGGCCAAAGACAAATTGGACGTAAAAGAGCTTCGCCGCCGCCACTAGCCGGTCTTTTGTTTGGTGGGATACCAATAGGCGGCTACCGCCCTGGCCTTTCCTTATTTTCCTCGCGGTTTCCGTTTCTCCCGGTGGCTACAAATAATCTATAAAAAAGGAAGTCAAGAGACCGCACTCCGCCTGACGGCATTTTTATGCCGTCTCTGACTTGCTTCCTTCCAAGCCCAGGCACCGACGCCCGGACCGCTTTCCGCTTTCAGGCTGCATCCTTCCGTTTCCGTTCTATTACCTGTTCTATCGGATCTTCGTTTTCAAACAGGACGTAAAACGCAGTTTTTTCAAGCCAAAGCCGGTTTCATGCTCATCTTGCGTTGGATAAGTCTACTGCTTGACTCAAAATCAATAAAGCAATAAAGTATTTACAAGTATTAAACTCCTGGATGACTGCCCCTGGCGCCGGCTGTAATCGGCTGGCCGGCCCCCGGCACAGAACAACATTGATCCGCAACTTGCAGAGAGCCGCTCGTCCGGCTGCGCTTTCTGAGCGCCCGGCGGGGAGCCAGGGAGTTAGAGCTGTGGTATCCATGAACACAGCCGAAATATTTTTGAACCGTTTCAAAGAGCCGCGCGCGGCGCTTTGGGCGGCATTCGCCCTGGCGGCATTGCCTTTTCTGGCTGTAAAGTGCCGCTTAGCTGGAGAACGGAATGGCAAATAATACAGTCGGCGGGCCGCCGTTAAAAGGCCTGTACCTGGAGGACGCGCCGCGGGACGCGGAGCTGGTGCGCGAACTGCTGGGGGCCGTAGTGCCGGCTTTGGCGCTGGATTGCGCCGCGAACAAAGAGGAATTCCGCGCCGCGCTTGAAAAGGGCGGCTATGACTTCATCCTCGCCGACTTCAAAGTGCCCGGCTTCGACGGCTTTGCTTCGCTGAAAATGGCCAATAAGCTTTTGCCCGGCGTGCCGGTGATCTGCGTCTCCGGCGCTATAGGCGAGGAGACCGCGGTAGGACTGCTCAAAGCCGGTGTCGCCGACTTTATCTTCAAGGACAGGCCGGCCCGCCTGCCGGCGGCCATTAGCCGCGCCGTCTCTTACTTGGCGGCGAAGTCCGGGCTCAGGCTGGCCCACGCAGCCGTGGAGGCGACCGCGCGGGACTGGCAGAGCACCTTTGACACTATTTCAGACGCGGTCTGGGTGCTGGACGCGGACCACAGGATAGTGCGCTCCAACCGGGCGGCCGACCTTATGTTCAAGCTGAAGCCCGGCAGTATCAAAGGCCGGTATTGCTATGAAATAGCCCACGGCAAGAACGAGCCTATCGAGAACTGCCCCTTTGAGCATGCCAGGGCCACCATGCGTCGCGAAAGGGTGGAGGTGCCGGTCGGCGAAAAGACCTACGAAATTATAGTGGACCCGGTGGCGGACAAGGACGGGAAATTCACCAGCGGCGTGCATATCATGACCGATATCACAGAGCGCAAGCGGGCCGAGGCCGAGCTGAAAATGCTGAACACCCGCCTCGAGACCCGCGTGCGGGAGCGCACCGCCCGGCTGGAGGAAGCCAATAAAGAGCTGGAGGCCTTCAGCTATTCCGTCTCGCACGACCTGCGCGCCCCGCTGCGCCATGTCAGCGGCTATGTGGAATTGCTGGTCGGACGCTGCCGCGAAGGGCTGACTGAAAAGGGCCTGCATTACCTGGACTCCATAGCCGATTCGGTAAACCAGATGGGCCTGCTGATTGACAATCTGCTGAATTTTTCCCGCACCGGCCGCGCCGAAATGCGCCTGGCTCCGGCCGACATGAACGTGATCTTTAAAGAAGCCCTGGAGCAGCTCAACCAGGAAAGCGCCGGCCGCGCGGTGGAATGGACCATAGGCGGATTCCCGCGCGCGCGCTGCGACGCCGGCCTGCTTAAGCTGGTCTGGACCAATCTATTGTCCAATGCCCTAAAGTACAGCCGTCAGCGCAGCCCCGCCAAAATAGAGGCCGGCTGCCGCGAGGAGGGCGGGGAATTAATATTCTTCGTGAAGGATAACGGGGCGGGCTTCGACATGCGCTACGCCAAGAACCTCTTCGGCGTCTTCCAGCGACTGCATACGCAGGCCGAATTCGAGGGCACGGGCATAGGCCTGGCCAACGTGCGGCGCATCATAGCCCGCCACGGCGGCCGCACCTGGGCCGAGGCGGAGCTGGGGAAAGGCGCGGCTTTCTATTTTACCCTGCCGAAAAATACAGAGGAGGCAAGTCATGGCGCTGAAAATAATACTGCTGGCTGAGGACAACCCGAAGGACGTAGAGCTTACGCTGGAGGCCCTGACGGAGCACAACCTGGCCAACCGGGTGGTGGTGGTGCGTGACGGCGTGGAGGCGCTGGAATACCTGCGCCGCGAAGGGCAATATAAGGACCGGAAAGAAGGCGACCCCGCCGTTATCCTGCTGGACATTAAAATGCCGCGCATGGACGGCATAGAGACCCTGCGCCAGATCAGGGCTGACGCGGCCCTTAGAACGCTGCGCGTAGTAATGCTTACTTCCTCGCGCGAGGAACAGGACGTAATAAAGACCTACAACCTGGGCGTGAACGCCTATGTGGTGAAGCCGGTAGGGTTCAAAGAATTCGTGGAGGCGGTGAAAGTGGTGGGCATATTCTGGGGCGTCATGAACGAACTGCCTCCGGACGGGGAGAACGGAAATGGAAAATAAAACTGCCGGAGCGCCGCCGCTGAAGGGCCTCTACCTTGAGGACTCGGCCGAGGACGCTGAGCTGGTGCGCGAACAGCTGGCGGCCAATATGCCGCAATTGAAACTGACCATCGCGGCCAATAAGGAAGAATTCCGCGCCGCGCTGGAAAAAGACGGCTGCGACATCATCCTGGCGGATTTCAAAGTGACCGGCTTCGACGGCTTCGCTTCGCTGAAAATGGCCAATGAGCTTCTGCCCGGCGTGCCGGTGATCTGCGTCTCCGGCGCCATCGGCGAGGAAACGGCGGTGGGGCTGCTCAAAGCCGGCGTCGCCGACTATATCTTCAAGGACAGGCCGGCCCGCCTCCCTGCAGCTATCGCGCGGACTATCGCCGCCGCCCGGAGTATAATTGCGCGCAATAAGGCCGAGTTTGAAACCCGGGAAGCCCGGGGGCTGCTGCAGGCTTTTATCGACAACACTCCCGCGCTGGTTTATATGTTAGATGTTGAAAAGCGGTTTGTCCTGGCTAATAAAGCCCTGGGGCTATTGCTGGGCAGGCCTGAAGGCGAACTTATAGGAAAGACCAGGGCGGAAATACTTCCGGCCGAAGTCGCCGCCAGGCATGAAGAGAACGACCGGCAGGTTATGGAAGCTAATGCCGGGAGACTGTTCGAGGAAAGCCAGGACCCGGAAGATAAAGCGGGCAAAACCTTCCTGACCGTGAAATTCCCGCTGCGCGGGAGCGGCGGCGAGTTGTTGGGAGTGGGCGGGATTTCCACGGATATCACGGAACGCAGGCGGATGCAGTCCGAACTGATAATGACGAACAGGGACCTGCAGGAAAAGAAAAGATTGCTGGAGAACTTTCTTTATATAACTACCCATGACCTGCGCACTCCTCTCGTGAATATTACCGGCTTCAGCGAGGAGCTGGCAAAAGACCTTCAGACGCTGCGGGAAACCCTGGCCGCCGCGGCCCTGCCGCAGGGTATTAAAGAGAAAGTGAATGCGGCCTTAGCCGAAAGCATCCCGCACTCGCTTGACTACCTGACGGACTCCGTGGGTAAGATCAACCGGATGCTAACGGCCCTGCTGGACATTTCCCGCCTGGGGCGGCAGGAACAGGTTGTGGCAACTGTGGATATGAACGCCGCGCTTAAAACCATACTGGCTACCTGCGCCTGGCAGCTGGAAAAAACCGGCTGCTCGGTCAGCGTCGGGGACCTGCCTCCCTTCCGCGGCGACTTGAGTGCGGCAACCCACATATTTACCAACCTCCTTTCCAACGCCATAAATTACAGGAAGCGGGACCGTAAGCTTGAAATAAACATAAGCGGCAAAGTAAACGGCGGCACGGTACTGTACAGGGTTTGCGATAACGGCCTGGGCATAAAGCCGGGGGACCTGGCTAAGGTCTGGGACGTCTTCTACCAGGCGCATGTGCAATCCCCGGGGGTGGAGCGTGGGGAGGGCATAGGCCTGACGGTAGTAAAGCAGCTGGCGGAAAGGAGCGGCGGCGCGGCCTGGGCTGAATCAAAAGAAGGCGAAGGGTCTGTTTTCTACGTAGAGCTGCCGGCTGAGCCCGGCCTTAAATCCGGGGGGAAGCAGGGATGACTATCCTTATCGCCGAAGACGACGACGGGCACGCCTACCTGCTGCGCAAGCGCCTGGAAGCGGGCGGGCTGGCCGGCCCGATAATACGGTTCAGCAACGGTGCCGAGGCCTGGGCTTTCCTCTCCGGCGAAACCAGCCCGGGACTTATTCCCGGAGAGGCCTATATCCTTGCCTTGGACATAGGCATGCCTGAAATGGACGGCATAGAAGTGTTAAAGCGCGTGAAAGCCCACCCGCGCCTGAAAGGCCTGCCTGTCATAATGCTGACCACCTCGGACGCCCCGGAGGATAAACGCCGCTGCCTGGAACTGGGCTGCAGCGATTATCTCACCAAGCCTGAGGGTTTTGATAAAATAGTTGACTTAATTAAAGCAGGGTTCTAGCAGGCCGTCTAAATAAAGGTGACACACAACTTAATTGCATGCAATTAAGTTGTGTGTCACCTATTTCTGAACGGTCGTATGACTAAGCCCTTGGGCGGCGGCCAGAGTGCGCGTGCTCCAATGTGCTGCATTCTTGGCAATAGAATGCAATGTCGTTTCAAGCTCAGTGTTGATTTTCCTTTTTGCAACTTTTGGAAGACGCCCAGGTCTAGGCGCATCCCGAAAGGCATCTCTCAATTTACTCCGACTTAATTAAAGTTCCGCCGATCTGTTTAGCGGCGGCTTTATTTATTACTATAATTAGAATAATGGAAATACTTATAACCAATGACGACGGAATTTACGCCGAAGGGATTTACGCCCTGGCTAAGGCGCTCGGCAAAGCCGGCAATGTAACCGTGGTAGCCCCTGACACCCAGCGCAGCGCTGTCGGGCACGCAATTACGATAGCCGACCCTCTTCGCGTCACCCCGGCAAAACACAACGGGAAGTTCTTCGGCTACTCGGCCAGCGGAACCCCGGCAGACTGCGTAAAGCTGGGGATTAAATCCATAATGAAAAAAAGCCCGGACCTGGTTCTCTCCGGGATAAACCTGGGAGGGAACCTGGGCTACAATATACTTTACTCAGGGACGGTTTCGGGCGCTACGGAAGGCGCGCTGCTCGGTATCCCTTCAATCGCGATTTCCCTGGATACTTTTACAAAGCCGGATTTCAGCGCGGCGGCCGCCTTCGCCGTAAAGCTCTCCGGGCTGATGAAAAAGCGCAGCCTGCCTCCCGGGACGCTGCTTAACGTAAATTTACCTAATATAGCGGCTTCGAAAATAAAAGGAGTGCGGGTGACCAACCAGAGCCGCACTTCTTTTAACGATTGGTTCGACAAGCGCACGGACCCGCACGGGAACACCTACTACTGGATGACCGGTGATTTTAAAACCAAGGACGCTGACCGGGACAGTGACGTGAACGCGCTCAAGGCCGGCTATATCTCGGTCACGCCCATACAGTTCGACCTTACCGACTATAAATTTATATCTGAACTGCAGAACTGGGACATAAAGCGCTGAGCGTTTAAGCCAGAACAGGGGGACGCATGCTGAACATATTCTTTTCTTTTTTTCTCCTTTGCGGGACGGCGGCTTACGCCCAGGAAGCTGTAAAGACCGCAGCTACCGAGAGCCAGGCAGCGCCTGCACAGCAGCAGAATAAATACGCGCCTGAAATACTTCAGGCAATCAAGAACCTTACAGTCCTGGCGGAGCGCAGCGCCGAAATTCCCCAGGCTAAACTCGACGCCCTGGCCCCGGAGATAGCCGTTTTCAACCACAAAGTCAAAGCCGCGCTGGGCAGCGAGATACTGGCCGATATCGCCCGCAAAGAGAAAGACCAGGATGACAGGATACGCTCGGCAAAAGCGAAAAGAACGCTGCAGTCTTTCCGGGCCGCGCTTCAGGTGTATTACGGGGACAAAGGCGGGGCGTACCCCAAGAACCCGGAGCTGATGGTCCCTAAGGAAATACAGGCCGTTCCGGAGATCCGCCTGCCGGAACACGAGCCGAGCTCTAAGATCAGAATAATAGATTCTAAAAAATACGACAAAGACTACTCAAAGGCCGTAAGCGACTCCGGGGGCTGGCTTTATTTCTCAAGCCGCGACTCCGACAATTACGGACTGCTGCTGCTGGACTGCTCGCACAAAGAAGCCGGCGGAGCCGAGTTTTTCAGGTACTGACCATGCTAAAAGAAGAAGCTATAGACAAAACCGCGGAGCTGCTTATAAAGAACTATCCGTCCGAAGCCGGCAGGATAAACTCCTGCGTGCGGCAGGCGGCCGGGCTCTGGGACACCAGGAAGGACGGCTCGGCCGCGGTTTTCAAGCGCTTCTGTAAAGATAATTTCCTCATCGGCGCGCCGCTTGAAAAACTGTTTACCTCTTTTGAGGACAAGCTTGAACAGATACACGGCCATAATGTTGCGCTGCTGCTTAAACTCCGGCGGGAAACGGACGAGGATACCGGAGCGCCGGGTCCGGTTGACAGGTTTTTCGCGGCGTATTCTCCTGGCGCGCACCTTACTGAAGACATGTTCCTGACGAAGCTGGCCTTTATAGTTTTACTTAACTTCCCTTTCCACACCCTGGAGACCCGCATAACCGAGGGGCCGCGCTGGACCCGCGAAGAGTGGGCCAGAGCCCGCCTCGCGCAGGCCTTCATGCAGCGCGTGCCTTCTGAAGTGAACCGCGAGCGCGAGCGCGCCTACGCGGAGGCCGACGGTTATATCAACTCCTACAATATCTTCCTCGGCAAGATAACCGGAGCCGGAGGAGAAAAAATTTTCCCCGGCGGCCCCAAGCTGATCTCTCACTGGGGCCTGCGGGATTACCTTAAAGGCCTTTATTCCGAGGGCAGGGACGCCGCCCCTCGCCAACGCGTGATCCAAAATGTGATGGAAAGAATTATAAACCAGGAGATACCCCGAAAATTCATAAATTCCGAGGCCTATCACTGGAACCCGGAAGAAAATACTCTCGAAGGCGCCAAAGCGGAGAGGGAGCCGGATACCCGCTACGAGAAGTTCCTGAACATTTTCCGGTCTCATCTTAAAGAAGACCCCTATTACCCGGCCGAGCCCACTCATATGGGGCGCAAATTCAATATAGCCCGCGAAATACCCGAACAGGAAGTAGAAGAGATGTTCACCAGCCTCCTCGGGGCAAAGGAAGGAGCCGAGGCCGCCGCCCTTATAGCTTCCAGGCTGGGCAGGCCGCTTGAGCCTTTCGACATCTGGTACGACGGCTTCAAGCCCCGCTCCGGCATAACCCAGGCAGACCTGGACCGCGCGGTTGCGGCCAAATATCCGGACGCCGCGGCCTTTCAGCGCGGAATTCCCGGGATCCTGGAGAAACTGGGCTTTACTAAAGAAACGGCGCGCTTTGTGGCGGACAGGGTACAGGCTGACCCGGCCCGCGGGGCCGGCCACGCCTGGGGGCCGGCAATGCGCACGGAGAAAGCGCACCTGCGCACCAGGATACAGAAGGGCGGCATGGACTACCAGGGCTTCAATGTGGCCATGCATGAGCTCGGCCACTGCACGGAACAGGTATTCTCGCTTTATAAAGTAGACCATACTCTG
The DNA here is from genome assembly GCA_001871115.1 of Elusimicrobia bacterium CG1_02_56_21. GTDB lineage: Bacteria > Elusimicrobiota > Elusimicrobia > Elusimicrobiales > UBA9959 > UBA9959. The sequence continues at coordinate 8,205 of MNUR01000004.1, forward strand.
CTGTCCGGGGTTCCCAACACCGCTTTCACGGAAGGGTTCGCTTTCGTATTCCAGGCCCGGGACCTGGAAGTTCTCGGCCTGGCCGCTCCGGATAAGGACTCGGAGCATTCTAAAAACCTGGACACTTTCTGGGCCGCCAGGGAAATCGCCGGGGTAGCCCTGGTGGACATGAACGTATGGCGCTGGCTTTACAAGAACAAGGACGCCGAGCCGGAAGATTTGCGGCAGGCAGTAATTGAAATAGCCAAAGGCGTCTGGGACAGGCGCTTTGCCCCGGTGTTCGGAACCACAGGCAGCCCGCTGCTGGCTATTTATTCCCATATGATAAACTACGCGCTTTACCTGCCGGATTATCCGCTGGGGCATATCATAGCCTTCCAGATAGAAGAATATTTCAAAGAACACAGCCTGGCCGCGGAAATGGAAAGGATGTGCGTGCAGGGCTCAATAACCCCGAAAGAATGGATGCGGGGCGCTATCGGCGCTGACATCTCTCCTGAGCCGCTTATAAAAGCGGCGGCGCGCGCCCTGGCAGCGCTTAAAACCGGAAGTAGCGGGAAGGGGGAAGAATGAACAAGGAAACCTTAAAAAAATCCTACCAGGCGGCGGCGATAGCCGCGGGAGGAATAATAGGCGCCATAGTTTTCTACACCGTAATAGTGGAACTGCTGAGGAATATGGGCTACAAGCCCCCGCTGCAGCCTCCCGCCGCGGTCGCGGCTAAATACTCTTTCTACCTGCTCGGAGTCTCGGTACTGCCCATTCTTAAAATGACCGGGATCAGGCTGGGAGAAAAAAAAGAAACGGCCGAAGAAACGGTAAGAGCGCTTACCGTGCTGGCAATACTGCGCGCCGCTCTCTGCGAATTGCCCGCTATCTCCGGCCTGGTGATGTTTTTGCTTACAGGTTTGCGCCTGGACTTTTACCTCCTGGTAGTATTCTCAGTCGGGCTGGAGGTGTACAATTTCCCGCGCCTCTCAAAATGGGAAGAGCGCATCCGGGGGGACTTCGGACAATTATAAGGGGGAGAAAACCATGAACGCAAACGAGTATAAACTTATCGCCGTGGTCGGGGTTTCTGACGACGCTTCCAAATACGGGCACAAAATATTCCGGGACCTCCTGAAAGCCGGTTATCCTGTTAAAGGTGTAAACCCGAAAGGCGGCTTTGTGCTTGGGAACAATATTTACAAAAGCCTCGCGGACATTGAAACCAGGCCCGACCTTGTGATCTCGGTGGTTCCGCCTGCTGTCACTGAAAAGATCGCGGAAGAGTGCAACAAGCTCGGGATAAAAACCCTCTGGATGCAGCCCGGCTCCGAATCGCCGGCCGCCGTAGAAAAAGCCGGGACCTACGGAATAAAGACCGTAACCGCCTGTTTTATGGTGCAAAAGGGCCTTTGGTAGAATAGAGGACCGGGGGATTAGAGGAGTAGCAGAAAACCGAAACCTCATTCCTGTCCTTCCAGTCCTCCGATCCTCTAACTATGAATTCACTGGTCTTTAGGATTTCCTGGCGGCTGGCTTTATATCCGACGCTGGCTTATGCCGTTATATCATTTATCTTCTTCTGGCTTTACGTTCACCCCGCAAGGAACATAGGCAGTTCCAGGCCGGAGGAGTTCGGGCTGGAGCCGGAGGCCCTGAAACTAAAAACTTCTGACGGCGTGGAGCTTGACGCCTGGTTTATCCCCAACAAGACAAGCAAAAAAGCCGTTATAATCTGCCATGGTTACCCGATGGATAAAAGCGACGTGCTGGGGCTTACCTCGTACCTGGCGGAGGGCTTCAGCCTTCTTTATTTCGACTTCAGGGCCACCGGCCGCAGCGGCGGCTTCTTTTCTACGGGCGGGGCGAAAGAAGTGCTGGATATAGACGCGGCGGTTAAGGCCCTTGAAGAGAGAGGGTTTAAAAGCGGCGTGGGAATATTCGGCTTCTCGATGGGCGCGGCCACGGCCCTGCTTTCCAAGAACCCCTCTATAAAAGCCCGCGTGCTGGATTCGCCCTACGCCGACCTGGGCGCCGAACTGGACTATACCTTCAGCTCCTGGGGGATCTGGCGCAAGCCGCTGCTGTTCATGATGAAAGCCTGGAGCCTGACCGTGATGGGGGTAAACATAAATTCTGTCAGCCCGGCAAAAAACACGGCCGCCTTCGCCGCGCCGATGCTGCTGGTGCACGGGGACGCCGACGAGCAGATTCCGTACGCGAGCTCCGCGGCAATTAAAGCCGCGAACCCCGCGGCCGAGCTATGGCTGGTGAAAGGCGCCGGCCACGGCGAGAACCGCTACCGCGCCGGCGATGAATACAAAAAGCGCCTCACGGCCTTCTTCAGCAAGAACCTTTAATGCATTCCAGATATTAGGCGCAAAGAAACTAAAAAGCGACGGACGTCCGCCGCCAATTTGTTTTTTTGCGCTTCTTGCGCCCTTTTACGGCGACTTCTTTCGTATTTGCTAGAATTTAATTATGCCCGCGATCAAAACAGAAAACCTGGTAAAGCGCTACTCCGAGGTAACCGCCGTGGACGGGGTTTCTCTTGAGATCCCGAAAGGGGAAGTGTTCGGCCTGCTGGGCCCCAACGGAGCCGGCAAGACCACCACGATAAGCATGCTGGCCACACTTGTAAGCCCCACCTCCGGGGCCGCACTCGTAGCCGGCCATAACATAATCACCCGCCCGCTGGAAGTCAGGAAGAACATAGGAATAGTTTTCCAGGAACCCAGCGTTGACGACCTGCTGACCGCGCGGGAAAACCTTTACCTGCACTCAATGCTCTACGGCGTCCCCCGGCCTGAAATAGAGCAGAAAATAAAAAAAATGCTTGCCCTGGTCAACCTTACGGAAAGGGCGGGCAGCCTGGTAAGGACCTTCTCCGGCGGGATGCGCCGCCGCCTGGAAATAGCCCGCGGCCTCATACACGACCCTAAAATACTTTTCCTCGACGAACCCACTCTGGGCCTGGACCCGGCCAGCCGCAAGGCAATCTGGACCCATATCCGCGCCCTGAAAGAGACACATAACACCACTATAATCCTGACTACCCACTATATGGAGGAAGCCGACAGCCTGGCCGACCGGATAGGCATAATAAACCGCGGCAAGATCATAGAACTCGATACCCCGGAAGCGCTTAAGAAAAAAGTAGGCCAGGACCTGGTCCTGCTAAAAGGCGAGATAAACGAAGCCGCGCTCAAAGCCCTGCCTTTTGTAAACAGCGTAGAGCGGGAGAACAACCACTTTAAGATAGGCATTACCAACTCCGGCGCCAACCTTCAAGCGCTCCTGAATGCCGGCGGGAGGATAGAGGAAGTAGAAGTGCGGCGCGTAACCCTCGACGACGTTTTCCTCAAGTTCGCCGGCGAGCAGATAGGGCAGGACATAGAGGAGCACGCGGAAGGCATCTTTGAAAGAATAGCCGCTAACAAGACCGTGCGGAAATAGCGCAGCAGGGATAATTTGGTGTGGCGCCCGGGGGCTTACCCTGAGCACCCGTTGCGGAAGGGGGGCCCCGCCATAAATTCCCAAAGGCGGGGGAAACCGACGCAAGGGTTTCCTCGGCCCGGGTGAGCAGGGTAAGCCCCGGAGTGACACATAACTAAATAAATTTTATGCTAAACCTAAACGCCGTCTACGCCCTGCTTCTCAGAGAAGCCAAGATCTTCTTCCGCGAGAAGGAGCGCATCATCTCCATCCTTATCTCCCCGCTGCTTTTCCTGTTCGTGATGGGCAAGGGAATAGCGGGGGGACACAGCCCGGTGGCCGGCTACAGCTACCAGCAATTCATTTTCCCGGGCATCATGGCCATGGTGATACTCTTCACCTCCATAACCTACGGGCTGTACATAATCTGGGACAAGCGCCTCGATTTCCTCAAAGAAGTCCTGGCCGCGCCCATCTCCAGGACCACTCTTTTCGTAGGCAAGTCGCTGGGGGGGATGCTCGGCTCAATAACTGAAACGCTGCTGCTGCTTCTAATAGGCGCCGCTTTCATCCTGCCGCTGGATATCTTCAAGATCCTGCTCACTCTGGCCGCCGCTTTTCCTATTTCTTTCATGATAACCAATATCGGGCTCACCATCGGCGCCAGGATGAAATCCATGGAGGGTTTCGGGCTGGTGATGAGCTTCCTGACCTGGCCCCTGTTCTTCTTCAGCGGCGCGCTGTTCGACCTTTCCACGTCGGCTCCGTATATAAAAGTTTTAAGCCTGTTCGACCCCGTAACCTACGCGGTGGACCTGTTCAGGGTAATAATGCTGGGGCAGGGAAATTTCCCCGTGTGGATAAGCCTCGGGGCTATTCTTGTTTTCTCCCTGGCGACCACAATACTGGGAGTGGTTTCTTTCGGAAAACTGCAGCAGGAGAAGTAGAAATAGAGGATCAGAGGACCGGAGGATTAGAGGATTGGCTATGAGGTACGGGGGAAACTCATAACTATTAACTACTTATCCTTGTAAAGGCAGACTTTGTTCCGGCCCACCATAATGCAGGCCTTGTCTTTCTCCTCGGGCAGGAAGAACCCCAGGGCCAGCAGAAGAACCGGATAGGCGCAAAGAGCGATAAACCGGTACGCTGTCCATTGCCAGCCTGTGCCGACCCAGCCGGCGAACGCCGGCAGGCAGACCGCCAAACCCGCAAAACCTATTTTACCCAGGCGCTTCAGCTCGTACGGGATGGGGAAATATTTGCGTCCGTAGGAATAAACGATCCCGACCATAACGCAGTAAGCCGCAAAAGCGGCCCAGGGGGGGCCAAAGATACCGAAATGCGGGATAAGGGCGAAATTGGCCGCCACGCTCACAAAAGCGCCGGCCAGCGTGGCCAGCATTATCACCCTGGTCTTCTTTGAAATGATTATAGGCGCCAGCAGGTTTACATAAACCCCGTTTACCAGGTAGGCCAGCAGGACTACGGGAATTATAGGAAGGCCTGACCAATAGTTCTGATGTATAAGCGCGCGGCCTGCCACCTGCAGGTGTACCAGGTCCGGGATAAAGAAAGAGAGCGCCATAGCCACCCAGACCAGGACCAGAGTGAAATAGGTAAGCACCCGCGCGAACACCGCCGGGCCCTCGGGCTTATCAGCCCTCTCCAGGAAGAAAGGCCGCCAGGCCTGGTCGAACATGCTCACCATAAGCACCATAAAGATCCCCAGCCGGTAATTGGCCTGGTAAATGCCTACGGCGGATTCACCGGCCAGGCGGAGCAGGATCGGGCGGTCTATAACCTGTACGGCCATAGCGCCGAGGCCCGCAGGCAGGAGCGGCAGGGAATAATCCACCAGCTTCCGGAACAGCTCACGGTCGAAGGTAAAGGTGAAGCGCCTGGGAATAGCGGCCACGGAAAAGAGCGAGGAGATAAGGTTGGCCAGGAAGACGCCCTCTATGCCCATGCCGAGGCGAGTCAGGAAGTAGATATTCAATATAACGTTCAGGGTGATGGAAGCTATGCGTACGCCGGCGAAGTAAAAAGGCCTATGCGACATCCGCAGGTCCGCGAACGGAAGAACATTAATACTGTCAAGGAAGAGTATGGCCGCCGCGTAGAGCACCAGGTTGCCGCGCTCCGCCCCTATGCCGCCCAGGCCGGCCCAGAAGCCGGGGAACAGCGCCAGCACTCCGGAGAAAGCCACTGAAGTCACCAGCACGCAGGAATAAGCCGTGGAGAAGGCTTTTTGCTTCTGGTCATAGTGGCGCATATACGCCTGGTCCATGCCGTACTGGTAGATTATGTTGAGGAAGGCGATATAGGAGAAAACGGTGGCCACCACTCCGTACTCGGCCGGGAGCAAATAATGGGTATAGAACGGCATCAGCAGGAAATTGAGGAGCCGCGCGCCTACCGTGGAGAGGCCGTATATGAGTGATTCTTTACCGAGCGCTTTAAGGTCTTTGAGCATGTATCCTGGCTGCTTTCAGGCGCCGCCGCCAGCCGACTGAACATAGTTTAGCAAATGACAGCGGCGGCATAAATAAGCTATAATAGAAAATACTGCAGAATCAGCGGGGGAAAAAAATGGAAAGATTCACAAAAGACCAGGCTCCTGAATGCGGCGTTTGCCGCTTCAAGGCCAACTGTTTTTACAGCAGGCTCGACGCCCAGGCCCAGAAAGCCTGGAACAAGCTTAAGCTGGGCCGCAAATTTACGGACGAAGAAGCCATCTATAATGAGTGCCAGCATCCGCTGGGAACTTATACGGTATGTAAAGGCCGCGCCAAAGTATTTTCTACCGACGCTAAAGGCCAGCAGATGATAACCTGGATACGCCACCCCGGCGACACTTTCGGGCATATCGCGCTGTTCGCGGAGAACGAGTATTATTGCAACAGCCGCGCAATGGGCGAGACTATCCTTTCATTCGTGGACAGGAAGAGCCTGGAGCGCTTCCTGGAAGAAAACCCCAAAGCCTACAAGATCTTCCTGTACAAAGTGGCCTCGGAGCTGCACACCCTGCAGGTCAAGCTTAAGGACACCGCCTACAAGCCGGCCCGTTCAAAAGTTGCGCGGGCGCTGTTAAACGCTATTTCCTATAAATCCAAAGACACCTCCGCCCCGGCCATACACGGGCTGAAGCGCACGGAGATAGCCGAGATTACCGGCCTGGCGCTGGAAACCGTGGTAAGGGCCCTCGCGGAGCTTGAGAAGCACAGCATTATAAAGCGCGAGACCAAGTCCATCAAGATCCTTGATTACCCCTTGCTGCAGCGCGTAGCCGACCCGCATATTAAAAAGTAGCCTCGGCCTGTACAATAAAAAAAGGGACAACTTTCGTTGTCCCTTTTTTATTTGCCGGCCCGGCTTAATTGGTTCCGAACATCCTGTCTCCGGCGTCGCCCAGCCCCGGAACTATATAGCCTTTGGAGTTAAGTTTTTCGTCCACGGTCCCGGCGTAGATGGGCATATCCGGGTGGGCGGAGGAAAGACGGCGAAGGCCTTCTCTGGCGGCTATCATACAGATAAAACAGATATTCTTCGCGCCGCGGCTCTTCATTATCTCTACCGCTTCTACCGCCGAACCGCCGGTAGCCAGCATAGGGTCGGCTATTACCACAAGGCTGTCGCTTACGTCTTCCGGGAGGCGCGCGTAATATTTTACGGGCTTCAAGGTCTCCTCGTCACGGTAGATCCCGATATGGGCCTGCTTGGCCTCAGGGTACATCTTAAGAAGCCCGTCCATCATCCCGAGACCCGCCCGCAGCACGGCTACAAAAACCAGGTCATGCGACAGCTTCATTACTTTCGCGGAGCCGACGGGGGTACGGACCCTGGCGCCGCGGACCTTGGCGTGAAGCAAGGCGTCGTGAGAGAGGAACATGCTTACTTCGCCCATCAGGCGCCGGAAATCGGTCACGCTGGTCTTTTTATCCCTCAGGCGCGCTATCTTATCCATCACTATCGGGTGCTTCGAGACGTGAACGTTTTTCATCCTGGCTCCTAAACCGCAATTTTGTAGTAGGCGCTGTCCGCCGGACCTGTTATTTTATAATTTCCTTTATAAGGGGCTCTTTGCGCGGCGCCTTCGGGCCGTAGGCCAGCGAGGACTCGAACATCTTCACGCCTTCCGCCAGCTTGGCCGGGCTGGAAGCGTAAGCCCTGGCTATTACGTCTCCGGGCTTTACGCGGTCGCCTGGTTTTTTCTCCAGGATAAACCCGGCTCCGAAATCGACCGCGTCCTCGGCTTTCTCCCGGCCCGCGCCCAGGGCGACGCTGGCAAAACCCACGGTGCGCGCTTCCATAGCGGTCAGGAAACCGGCCTTGCGGGCCTTTATTTCTTTGACGAGCCTGGCTTTGGGCATGAACCGGTCGGGGTTATCCGCGACCCGCGGGTCGCCGCCCTGCCATTTAACCATCAGGCGGAACTTCTCCAGCGCGCTGCCGTCTGCAATAGCGGCGCGGGCCTTCGCCGTGCCCTCGGAGGCCGAGCGGGCATTGCCGCCCAGGCAAATCATCTGGCCGGACAGAACTTCGAGCACGCGCATAAAATCTTCGGGGCCTTTCTCTCCGGCCAGGATCTTTATGGACTGCGCGGTCTCTATTCCGTTGCCGACAGCCAGCCCGAGCGGCTCGTTCATGGCGGTCATAACGGCCACGCAGCGGATGCCGAGCAGCCTGGCCGTATTCATCAGCGCTACCGCCAGCTCCCGGCTCTTTTTAAAGTCTTTAAGGAAGGCTCCGGATCCGTATTTCACGTCCATCACCAGGCCGGTGATATCTTCGGCGTATTTTTTGGAAAGGATACTGGCCACTATCAGCGGGAGCGCTTCTACCGTGCAGCTGGCGTCGCGCAGGGCGTAAAGTTTTTTGTCGCTGGGGGCCAGGCGCTCGGTCTGTCCGAACATTGAAAGCCCCGTAGCCTTGAGCTGCTTTACCACATAGGAGGGTTCAAGGCGAACCTTAAAGCCCTTCATAGCTTCAAGCTTGTCCAGCGTGCCGCCGGTATGGCCCAGGCCGCGCCCGCTCATCATCGGGACCACCACTCCGCAGGCCGCAACTACCGGGGCCAGCGCTATCGAGACCCCGTCGCCCACGCCGCCGGTGGAATGCTTGTCCACCTTCATTCCCCTGACGGAAGACAGGTCCAACTTCTTTCCCGAAAGGGCCATGGCCCTGGTGAATGCGGCGGTTTCCGCGGGCGTAAGGCCGTTAAGGAAAGCCGCCATCAGCCACGCTGAAAGCTGGTAATCGGGGATGGTCCCGTCCGCCGCTCCCATCGCAATGAACTCCAGTTCGGGAGCGGACATTTCCAGCCCGGTGCGTTTCTTAAGCAGCAGGTCCATCATTTTCATAAAAATCCTTTTCGGGGGCAACCGGCCTTTTGTTTTCCTAAATCACCTTAGATTTCAAAAGCCCTTCAAGCAGCGCTCTCATTTTGTCAGAAACTTTCTCCCCGAGCTCGAGCACTTCGTCATGGGCGAGAACAGTTTTAGAAATACCGCTGGTAAAATTGGAGACCCAGCACAGGGCCGCTACGCGCATCTTAAGCTGGCGGGCTGTTATGGTTTCCGGAACCACCGACATCCCGGCCACGTCGCCGCCCAGCATCCGGTACATCTTCACTTCCGCCGGGGTCTCATAGGAGGGGCCGGTTACGGCGGTGTAGACGCCCTCAAGCGCCCGTATTTTAAGAGACCGGGCCAGCTTAACAGCCGCCCTGCGCAGAGGCACGTCATAAGGGTCGTTCATGTCGGGGAACATTGCGCCGAAAGCGTCATTATGATTGCCCATGAGCGGGTTTGAACCCATCAGGTTCAGATGATCTTTAAGGATAACCATATCGCCCGGTTTTATAGACGGCTTAAGCGAGCCGACGGCAGCCGTGAGCAGCAGGTTTTTTACGCCCAGGGCGGCCAGCACCCTTATAGGGAAAGCGATAAAGCTGAGCGAGCGGCCCTCATAATAATGAAAACGGCCGCGCATCATCACCATATCTTTCCCTTCCATGCGCCCGAAAACCATCTCCCCGGTATGACCTTTTACGGTGGTAACGGGAAAGCCCGGGATGGAGGAGTAGGGGATTGAAAACCAGTCTTCCAGCCGGGGAAGGGAATTTCCGAGGCCGGATCCCGCGATAATAGCGGTCTGGGGCTTGAAGCCGCGGGCTTTCTTTTTAAGCCAGCCCGCGGTTTTCTGCACGTTAGCGAGTATCTCTGAAGCGTTCATGAAGTCTCCTTATTGCGCCGGGCTGTAAACCGGCGCCGGCCTGCTAGAAACCGAAACCTTCGGCGCTGAATGCGTCCTCTATATGTTCCGGGTCCCGGCCGGGACCTATACCGACAAAATCGAACCTGAATGTGTCCGCCCTGAGGCTGCGCGCCTTTATATAGGCCATGGCGGTCTTAATTATTTTAGCACGTTTGGAACGGTTAAGGGTTTCCGAAGGCAGCCCGTACTCCGCGCTTGAGCGGCCGCGCACCTCTACAAACGCCACGGTTTCGCCTTTACGCGCAACAATATCCAGCTCTCCCATAGGACAGGCCCAGTTGCGGTCCAATATTTCGTACCCGGCTTCTTTCAGAAAGGCGGCGGCTTGTTCTTCGTATAGCGCGCCTTTTTTATTCACGCGCGGGCCCCGCGTTCCTGACCGGCGCAAAGCTGAAACGGTGCTGGGAGCTGGGCCCCAGCCTGCGCAGGGCCTCCAGGTGAGCGGCCGTACCGTAGCCTTTATGGCCGGCCAGCCCGTAGCCGGGATGCCTCTTATCAAGGACGCCCATCCAGCGGTCCCGGATGACCTTGGCGTAAATACTTGCGGCGGCTATGGAAAGGGATTTAGCGTCGCCGTCTATTACCGGCTCCTGCGCGCAGGACTCAAGGCGCTTTATCCGGTGGTTCCCGTCCACGAGGATCAGGGTTTGGGAGGCGGAAACGCCTGTAATAGAAAGAAGCCGCCTTACAGCGGCCCCCATTGCGTTAAAAGTAGCTTCAAGTATATTTACCCTGTCTATCTCGGCCGGGCCCGCAAAACCGAAACCGAAGCGCACGCCTGAGGCCAACATCAGCCTTAAAGCCCTCTCGCGCCTGGCGGGGGAGAGCTTTTTGCTGTCGTTTACTAAGGGGGAGATAAGGCTGTGGACGGAGGCGGGGATCCAGGCTGCGCAGGCGGTGACCGGACCGGCCAAAGGGCCCCTGCCGGCCTCGTCAACACCCGCGAGAAAAGCCGGCTTTATTTTTTCCAGGAGTGTAAGATCAAATCTGCTGAGGGGCACGGTTATGGTTAACTTGCCTTGGGAGTTTGTTTAGAAGCGCGCTACCCGGATACAGCCTTGGAAAGGCGGCCGGGGGTGATCCCGCGCGCCGGGGGGCGCGCGGGCACGGTCGGCCTATTTGCCGGCGGGCTGCTGCGCTTCGGGCTCGGAAACGGCCGGGGCCGCTGCGGCGGGCGCGACGAAGGTAGCCTTGGCGGACTCATTGAGCCTGGCTGCTTTACCGGACAGGCCGCGGAGATAATAGATCTTTGAGCGGCGGACTTTTCCCTTCTTCACAACTTCTATTTTATCTATGCGGGGGGAATGCAGGGGAAACACCCTCTCCACTCCTACGCCGTAAGAGATCTTGCGGACCATGAAGCTTTCGGAGATTCCGGTTCCGCGGCGGGATAAGACGACTCCGTCGAAGATCTGGATGCGCTCGCTGTCGCCTTCCACAACTTTGGTGTACACTTTAACGGTGTCTCCGGATTGGAAATCAAATTTCTCTGCCTTGATGCCCAGGTATTTAGCAATGTTAATCATACTGCCTCCTAAGTTATTTTAAAGCCTTACTTAAAATTCTTTCTTCTGACCGCCGGTTTCTTTTTAACGGCTGAGGCGCTTTTCGCTTTGCCGGTAAGTTCCTGCGCCTGCGCGCGCCGCCACTCCGCTATCAGCTTATGATTCCCGCTTAACAGGGCCTCCGGAACTTTCTGGCCCCGCCAGACCCCTGGCCTGGTGTAATGAGGGGCCTCAATAAGCCCGTCCGTAAAAGTCTCGTTCACGGTGGCGTCCTCTTTCCTGAGTACCCCGGGGATAAGCCGCGTCACCGCGTCTATCACGGCCACCGCCGCGGGCTCTCCGCCTGTAAGAACATAGTCGCCTATGGAAAGTTCCATGTCGGCCAGAGGGGTCACGCGCTCGTCTATTCCCTCGTAATGTCCGCAAATAAAGATCAGGTGCTTCTTTTTGGCCAGCTCCAGCGCCAGCGCCTGGTCGAAGCGGCGGCCCTTGGGCGTCAGGAGTATTACGACCGAATTTTTCTTTCTGACCGTTTTAAGAGCCCTGTAAACCGGCTCCGCCATCATGACCATTCCGGTCCCGCCGCCATAGGGCTTGCCGTCCACTGTTCGGTGGCGGTTTTCCGTAAAATCCCTGGGGTTCACAAAACCCAGTTCAAGGAAGCCTTCTTCCCGCGCGCGGCCCACTATGCTTTCCGAAAGCGGCGAGTCGATCATGCTCTGGAACAGCGTGACCGCGTCTACTCGCATAAAACTAATCTATGTCCAGGTAAACTTTTTTGTTCTGCCTGGCGGCGGCGGTCTGCAGAACGGTACGGATAGCTTTCACTACGCGCCCTTCCTTGCCTATTACTTTGCCGCGGTCGGAAGAAGCCAGAAGCAGTTTAAACCTGACGATGTCGCCGTCTTCGGCAACCCCGACCTTAACGGCCTGGGGATTTTCCACCAGCGACCCTATGATGTACATTAAGACGTCTTTCATTTGAACCTCGCTTACTTCTGTCCGGCGGCGGCTTTCTCCGTCTTGCGGGCGCGGATGAGGAGAGACCCTACGGTTTCAGAAGGCTTCGCTCCGTTCTTTTCCCAGCGAGCAACCTTTTCCTCGTTGATGGTAACTTTTTCTTTGTCTTTCTCGGCCTTGGGATTGTAGTGACCGACGATCTCAAGCGGCTGTCCGTACGGACCGCTGGATTTTTCAATAGCGACTATCCGGTAGTGCGGCTGCGTGCGTTTACCTATTCTCTGAAGCCTCAGAACTACTGCCATGGTATCCTCCTTGATTCCCGACGAAACGATCCTTGTGGACTGCGCCTGCAATGGAACCCGCCCGGGGGTATGCTTTTCAAGCGGCCAAAAAGTCAGACACGCGCCCGCCTTGGGCGGGCCGGCGCGAACACTTATTATATTATATTTGTGCGGTTTTTACTACCCTATGAGCTGCTTTATGTGGGCCAGGAGCCTGGGCCACTCGTAAGGCTTGTTGACATAAAAGTCAGCTCCGGCCGAAAAAGAATTCTCCATATCGCCTACCAGCCTTTTGCCTGTAAGCATTATTACTTTGATCCCCTTGGTGGATTCCCCGGTCTTTATCAGCTCGCAGAGAGTGTTGCCATCCAGCCTGGGGAGGCCTATATCAAGGATCACAAGGTCCGGCTTCTCTTTTTTAACCGAATCCAGCCCGGCTTCCCCGTCCAGGGCGTATACCACTTTATAGCCAAGGCTTTCGAGGCGTATAGAAAGCACCTTGGCTATAAGTTCTTCGTCCTCAACTATAAGTACTTTTTTTGCCATATGACCTCAAAGCCTGCGCCTTAGCCCTCTAAGGAAAGCTGCGGGGTTTTCTGCGGAAAAAAGAGCGCTGCCTATCACTAAGGAATCGGCTCCGTAAAGCGCGGCCGCTTCCGCGGTGCCGGCGTTTATGCCGCCGTCCGCCTGCAGCCAGATCCCGCGGCCGGATTTATTGATAAGCTCGCGGGCGGCTTTGACCTTCGGGAGCATTTCAGGCATGAAAGCCTGTCCGCCGAAACCGGGCTCCACCGTCATTATAAGGATAAGGTCCAGGTTCTGGAGATACGGAAGCACCCGTTTAAGCGGAGTCCCGGGCCGCAGCGCCAGGCCGGCCTTAAGACCCAGGTCTTTTATTTTTTTAAGGCAGGCTCCTGCGAGCCTGGCCTCGGAATGCACCGTAATAAGCCCGGCCCCCGCCGCGGCGAAAGCGTCTATAAAAAGCCCGGGCTCAGACACCATCAGGTGCGCGTCCACGGGCAGCGAGGAAGCGGCGGCGACGGAGGAAACGATCCCGGGCCCGAAACTTATATTCGGGACGAAATGGCCGTCCATTACGTCCACCTGCACCCAGTCGGCCAGCTTTTTAACCGGGGCCAGGCTGGACTTGAGGCAGGTAAAATCAGCCGCGAGTACCGAGGGAACAAGAGCCGCCTTGCCGGAGGGCAGGGGAAAACGGGGGGTCTTCATTTTACAGGACGCTCCTCTACCAGTATCCCGTTGACGAAAATCCTTATCTTTTCCGCGCCGGCATAAGGAACTGAAAGGTCTATTTTTGAACCCGGGTCGCGCAGCCCGTTAAAGACTTCCCTGTCGCCGCTTTTACCCATAGCTACCACGCGGATATGGCGCTGGGCCCCGCTCTGAGAAACCTCATAATGCACGCGGAATTCCCGTTCCGAACCGGTCTGGGCCTTGCGCGAGCTTACGGTAAGCGTGACCTTATCTCCCTGGCCGATAACAGTATCCGGCTGCGGATCCTGGTCTATTATGGTCCCTCCGGGGAAAAGAGAATTAGCGTCCTCGTTGAGGCTGAGGGCTACGCTGTTCTTCGTCGCCCATTGCTGGGCCTCATCGCTTTTCTTCTGCCTGAAGTCCGGCAGCATCACTATCCCGGCCGGCGGGAGACCGGCCGAAACCGCCACCTGCACCATTGTGTTCTTTGAAACGCTCAGCTCCGATTTAGGGTCCTGGGAGAGCACGGTGCCCTTATCGGCCTTAAGCGAGTAGGATTCGCTGACCTCGCCCAGCACAAGCTGGCGCTGGCGCAGCAGCAGTTCGGCGTTCCTGAGCGGAAGACCGATAAGGTTGGGGGTAAAGACCGACTCCCCGCCCTGGCTGAAAACTACGCGCACTATTTTGCCCTCGCGCACGGAAACTCCGGCGTCGGGGGTCTGGCGGAGAACCGTTCCGATCGGGACCGCCTCGTTAAAATCGTAACCCTCTATCTTCATGGCGAGGTTTATCTCTGATAGCGCCTGAAGCGCGTTAACCGAGGACTTCCCGGAGATATCCGGCATTATGACCTCTTTTCTGTTGTGGATAACCGTCTCCATTGTCCAGGAAAGGAGAAAGTAGGTGAGGGAAAAAAGCAGGAAGGCGACCCCGCCCACGCGCACCAAGAACCCCGCGCTTATTATTTTCTCGTCGGTGCTTGAAAAATGGCGCTGATAAAATTCTTTAAATCCCACGGCTGTCTCCTTTACTGCGTTATCGAAATCGGTTCAGCTACTAGCGTAGCATATCGCCGGGCCGGAGCCGGAGCCCGTTAAGGAAATCCGAGCCCGCCATTTCTTTTTTACCCTCAGGCTTCACAGTTTCAATAAGCAGGGCCCCGTCGCCACATTTTACAATAAAGCCGCCGCCCGGCTCAACGGAAAGTACCGCGCCGGGCTTTCCTTCTTTCCCAGGGCCCTCGGGGACAGAGGCCGAGAGCACCTGCACCGCGGTTTTACGGTCCGGCTGCTCCAGAATGAACCGCGCCTTGGGGCCGCAGGCCAGCCCGCGCACTTTACCCAGCAGGGAAGCGGCGGGCAGAGAAAAATCAAGCACGGCGAGTCCGGGGGTAAGCTTTGGCGCGGCCGAAGCCGGCCCTGTCTGCGATTCGCGGAGAATTTCTCCCGCCGCGATCATTTTCAGACCTTCTTCCAGCAGGCCGCGGCCGGAAGCCGAAAGGCGCGAAAAAAGAGAGGCGGCGTCGTCCGAAGGAAGAACGGGCTCTTCGCGGCGGAGAAAAACCGGGCCGGTATCCATTCCGCTGTCCAGCCAGAAAAGCGTGACACCGGTGGTCTTTTCGCCGTTTATAAGGGCCCACTGGACGGGGGCGGCGCCGCGGTAAGCGGGAAGCAGTGAAAAATGCACGTTAAGAAATCCCAGGCGGGCGAGCGGCAGGGTCTCCCGGGGAATAAGCCGGCCGTAGGCCACTACCACGGCCAGATCCGGCTTGAGTTCCGAAATAACCGCGTGCAGCTCCGCCCTGGTAGCGGGCTTGTAGGTTTTAAAACACAGCTCCTGCGCGAGTGCGTTGACCGGGGCGCAGCAAAGCTTCAGGCCCCGCCCGACAGGCCGGTCAGGCTGCGAGATAACTCCGGCTATCTCATGACCGGAGTCGGCTATGGCGCTGAGGAAACTGCAGGCTATATCCGGAGTTCCGAGAAATATTATTTTCAGCTTTGACATGTAATTATCAGGCGGTTTAAAGACGGCTCGGAGGGCGCGGAGTTCTAAAACAGGCGTCTCCCCCGGAGAACGTTTCTGAAGGCTGTCCCCTGATACCCCGCAGCTTTTCATCCCGCGCTGCCCCGCCGACAAACAAACTTACATGGGCTTCATTTTGGTTTCGTCCACTTTCTTCCACTGGGACTTAAGCTTAACGAGAGCGGGCTTCAGCTTCAGCCGGGAGATCAGGGGCAGGCGGGCAATAAACACTATTCCGTCCAGGTGGTCCAGCTCGTGCTGGAGGGCCTTGGCAAAAAGGCCTTCGGCATTTATTTCTATAGGCTGGCCCTTCTCGTTTATAGCCCGCACCTTGACCTTGGCCGCGCGCCGTATTTTCGCGAAAAGACCGGGAAAAGAAAGACAGCCCTCTTCTTCGTACAGCGTGCCGGAGCGCTCTACGATCTCCGGGTTGATTATGACAATGCTGAGCGTCTCTTCCCCGTCGCGCTTTATCTGTATTACAGCCATGCGCAGGTCCAGGCCTATCTGGTTAGCGGCAAGCCCTATGCCTCCCACGGCGTTCATCGTATCGTACATGTCCGTAAGGAGGGCAGGCAGGCTTTTTTTAAGCTCGTCGAAATTAACCTTCCTGGTTTTTTTATCCAGTATTTTCTCGCCGTATTTACAGATCCTTCTTATAGCCATAGAATCCTCATATACTTAATCCGCGATAATAGGCCGGCAATTCTTATCTCAGGGATTCCATATTCCCGGTTCCGGCTGCTTTTTACGAAAGCTGATACGTCATCTGGCGGCCTTCCCAGACCACCCTGGCCAGCACGTGCTTAGCCGGAGCGTCGGGCTTCTTGAGCATCCCCCAGGCCATAGCCAGCCTCTCCATCTGCACTTCGGCGCCGGTGGAGCCGGAGACCCCCATCACTATTTCGTCTGCGCCGGCGGCCTGCGCCACCTGCGCCATGGAATAGAAAGGGTTGTTGGAAAAAACAAAGATAGGCTTTACGGTCTTTCCGTATTTTTCCGCCAGCAGCACCACCGCGCTGAAGACGTCCTTGTCCTCGTCGGACATAGCCTCGCCGCCTCCGATCTGGATGCCACTGGTGATCTTTGCGCTGAGAACTATTATATTCGTGTTTTCGTCCTCTACCGTCTCAAGCACGGAAGCGAGGTGCACCAGGTTATTGGGGTTGCGCACCGGAACCAGTATGCAGCGGTCTTTGGTCAGCTCCGGGAGCACGCTGCTGATATCCGCCTCCCGCCGGAGGTTCATCTTCTCATCGCTCTCATCGTCCTCCGCATAAAGCTGGGCCTTCTTCTCGTTCATTTTCTCGGAGATATGGAAAATAGTAAAGAAGGTCGTGGTGAACAGCACGCCGCCGATAGTAGCTATTTTTTTAGTAAGCATGTTCAGCCCTGTGGCAGTCAGCAGGACGAGGAGAATGGCAAAGAGCCCGACGGGGACATAAACGTTCCCGGCTTTTATATTGATAGGAAACATCCATTCCCGCTCTTCATCGCGCTTTTTAAACCTGAGGATTATCATCGAAAGAGTGTCGAAAGTCAGGCTCCACATCACGCCGAAAGCGTAGGCCTGGCCCAGCAGGTAGATATCGCCGCGTGAGATCAGGATTATCAGTATCTGGGTAATGGCAATGATGTTGACCAGGCGGTGGGTGGTCCCGTATTTTTTATGCAGATGGCGGAACCAGTCATGAAGTATGCCGTCGTCAGCTACGCGGTTGAGCACCCCGTTGGCCCCGACAAATGAGGTATTGACGGCGCCCACAAGCATCAGTACGCCGGAGAGTACCACCGCCATCTGCATGAACAGCCGGGCCCAATAGGGACCATGCAGCTCCAGCGCGAGCCCGCTCAGCAGATTCTCGGCATACTTGCCGGCTATAAGGTCAGAGGGGATTATCAGCGCGGAAATAAAGGTCAGAAGCCCGGTAAAAAGGATGCTGAAGATGAAGATAATGACAACGGTCTTTTTAAGGTTCTCGATCTTCGGGTCTTCTATCTCGCGGTATACCTGCGCCAGCGTTTCAAGCCCGCTCAAAGCGAGCACGGAATGCCCGAAAGCCATCATAATTCCTACCAGGCCAACGGCCTTTAGCCAGGGGAAATGCACGGTCCAGCCCAGCGCCTCGTCGGTAAAAACCGGGGTAAAAGGCGGAAGGGTGAAACCTCTGTGATAAAGCGTAAATCCGGACCAGACGATGAGTATCACGGCCACCACCGCCACGAAGCTTACTATCTTCAGATTGTTATCGGCCGATTCCTCAACACCCTTGATGTTCTCCCGCCAGAAATAGCCGGTGACCGCCAGGGCAAAAATCACAGCGAAAGCCCTGGAAGGGACCTGCCAGTTTATATGCAGAAGCGGCAAAATATTGTCGAACAATCCGCCAAGATACAGACCTGCGGCCACCGAGCTTATAGGGCCGGTAAGGGTATAATCAAGGAGCAGAGCGGAGACCGACAGTTTGGCCATTACCTTGCCCATGGCCTCACGCACCACTATGTACAGGCCGCCGCGGGTGAACATGATGCAGGACTCGGTATAAACTCCCAGCATCACCCCGGAAAAAAGCATCACGCCGAGTATGAACCAGGGGAAAGCCGGACCGAAAGCCCGCATGGCTATGCCGCCGGAATAAAAAGCGCTGGAACCAAAGTCGCACAGGACTATGGCAGAGGCCTTCCAGAAAGAGATGAAACTAAGCATGGCCGTGCTGAGAACAAAGACCTGCTTATACTTGGGATTAACCACCATATATTAATTGTATATATTTAACGATAACAGCGAAAGAAGAAGGAGCGCCGAGATCCCGGACAAAAAGGCATTTATTTCCCGGTTATCAGGGAGCAGACTGCGGCAGGGTCTTTCAGCGCGGCCAGTTTTTCTATAAGCTCCGGCTGAAAAGTCTGGGAAAGGAGCGAAAGGATGTTGAGGTGGCGCTGGAAAAAGGCCGGCTTATGAGGGGAAAGAAGCAGCAGAGCCGCCTTTACCTTCAGCCCGGTCACCGGGTCTGCAAAACCCTCCGGCAATATCCCCAGAACGGCGTGGAACCCGTCAAGTTCGGGGAACTTGGCGTGGGGGATATAAAAACCGCTTTCCAGCACGGGATTAAGCTTCTCAACTTCCGCTACCCGGTCAAAAAGCGCCTTCCGGCTGATCAGGGCGCTGACCCGCGGCAGGATCTTCTCCGTAAGCAGGCGCACCGCTTCCTCTTTGGATGGTTTCCCGTCCAAAAAGATAATGTTTTCGGGGTTAATTAAGGATGAAAGGCTTACGCCGGCTGGCTGTCTTATCATAAGGACTGATGTTATTTATATGTTATCATTTAAAAGTTTCCGCCGTCAATATGCAAGCGGGAGAGATAATAACAAGAGCAGGCAGCAGCCAAATGCCCAAAAAACAAAATACCCGGATAGCGGCCATAGGCGTGGACAGGGGCGGGACCTGGACCCGGGTAGCGGCTCTGGATTCCCGGCTGCGCCCCATAAGAACAGCCCGCATACGCACGGCCCCGCTGCGCTCTCTGCCCAAAAAACTCCTGCCTCTGGTTTCGCGCTGGCCGGGCGGAACTGAAGCGCCGCTTGTAATAGCGACCAGGGGGGCTTTCAGCAAGCCCTGGAAAAAGCCTTTTCTTTTTAAAGCGCTCTCCCCGAAGCTGAATCTAATAAAAGTTATCTCGGACGCCGAGGCGGCCCACTTCGCCGCTTTCCGCGGGAAAACCGGCCTGCTCCTTATTGCGGGCACCGGGGCTGTAGCTTTTACCGGCAGGCCCGGGGCCTTCAAAAAAACCGGCGGCTTCAACCCTGCCTCAGGCGATCCCGGCTCCGGCCGCTGGCTGGGCCGTCAATACCTGAGTATTCGCGGCCGTCTGCGAGAAGCCGGCCAAATGGGCCATGGACGCTCGGCGGCCTATGCTAAAAGAATAATTTCGCTGGCGCTTTCCGGAAACGAGCGGTGCGCAGAACTGGCCGCCAGGGCGCAGGGTGAGCTGGCTGCCCTGCTGAAAGAAGCCGCAGGAAAGACCGCCGCGCCTATAAAAGCCGCACTAGCGGGCGGGCTTATTGCAAACCAGTATTTCAGGGCCGGCCTGCTTATAAAGATCAAGCAGGCTTTAAAAGGCCGGAAAATAGTCTTTGTAAAAACACTGCTGCCTGCGGAACAAGCTGCGGCGCGCCTGGCGCTGCAGGGGAGAAAACCAAGATGAAGGAAATTGAAATTTTGAAGAAAGCCGCGCTGGCGGGCGGCGGGGTACTTGCCGCCAAATTCGGCAAAGTCACCTACAAACTGAAAGGCAGGGCGAACCTGCTTACCGAAGCGGACCTGGCTTCGCAGGAAAAAGTGATAGGGATAATACATAAAGTTTTTCCCGAAGACGGCTTCATGGCTGAAGAAAGCCCGGTCCGGGAAACGCCCAACCGCCGCCAGTGGATAATAGACCCTTTGGACGGGACCACCAATTACGCCCACGGCTTCCCGGCCGCGGCAGTTTCCATCGGTTTCGCTGAAAACGGGGAGATAAAAGCGGGGGGCGTTTACGACCCCTTCAGGAAAGAACTCTTCCTCGCGCGGAAAGGCCGGGGGGCTTCTGTTAACGGGAAGGCGCTCTCTGTTTCAAACACGCCGTCCATCTCCAAAGCCCTGCTTGTGACCGGCTTCGGCTACGACCGCGCGGAAAAAGCGGAATTTTACTGCGGCTTCTTCTCTGAATTCATGAAGCTCTCCCACGATGTGCGGCGCATGGGCGCGGCCTCGCTTGATTTCTGCTGGCTGGCCGCGGGCCGCACGGACGGCTACTGGGAATTCGGGCTGAAGCCCTGGGACGTAGCAGCCGGCAAACTGATAGTCCAGGAGGCTGGCGGGCGCGTTACGGATTTCCGCGGGAAGCCCTGGACTGTGGACGCCGCGATGGGCGCCGAAACGCTCGCGACCAACGGCCGCATACACGCGCCTATGCTGCGCCTGATAAAAAAAAGGCTAAGGCGCTGATGTCCCTGGCGATAATCATTTACTGCACGGTTTTCGCCCTGGCTTATGCCTGGGCGCTGGTATGGATTCTTGAACGCAAAGAGAAGAGGTACGGACAGGGCTCCATCTCGTTTACGGACGCTTTCGTGGTAGGTTCTTTCGTAATTATTCTTGTCTACCTTTCTAACATAGTGGTCCTTATAGCCTGGACCCGCTACGCTTTCCTCTACGACCTCGGGCTGATTACCTGCCTTGCCGCCTTTATCGCTTACAGGGAAACCGCCTATAAAGCCCGGGCCGCCAGAAAAAAACGCCGCCTCCGCGCCGAGGCGAGGCTGCTTGAAAGATATATAAAGAAAGATCCGTCCAACACGGCCTATCTTGAGCGCCTTAGCGAGGTCTACGAGAAAACAGGGGAATTTAAAAAAGCCCTGGCCGCCGCCCGGCTGGCGGCTAAGCTTGACCCCGCCGTAAAGAATACCTGGCGCGTGAAGCAGCTTGAAGAAGAAACTAGCGGCAATGCACCGGAGCGGGGAGAAGGCGGGAAAATAGCCGGTGATTAGCGCGAAGAAGCGCCAAGGGCGGAAACATAATTTGGTTTATGATTAAATCTTTTGCGGCAATACTACCTGGAGAGGGCGGCGGCCAGCAGACGGGCGGCGTCGCGGAACAAATAGTCCTCGGCAGCCGCCGCGGTTTCAGAGCGCAGTATGACCCCGGATAAAATGTCAACCAGGCGGGCCGTAACCAAATAGCCGTCCTTAGCCCGTGCTACGGAGCCGAAGACCGCCAGCTCCGCGCCGGAAATCCTGCCCAGCTCCGCCGCTGATTTCACCTCAGAAAGCCCCGCGTAAGAGATCTTTTTTTCCTCAAGTATAAAATCAAGCCTCGCCCGCTCCACCAGCCTGAATTTACCTGTTTTGCCGAGTTCGGCCTCCACCAGGTTGCGCACTACCGCGGCTTCGGTTTCGGTCGCCCCGCCCTCTCCCGAGAAGGAAGCCACCGCAAGCACGGCTTTTGCCGGGAGAGCCTGTCTCGCTGAGCCGGCGCCTGACGCGCCGCCCCAGGCCAGGCCCGCCGTCATTCTGTGCGCGGCGCCCAGCTCACCATAAGGGGCGAAAGCGTAATCGATGGTCGCCGCTCCCAGTTTAAGGCCGAAGCCGCCGGCAAAAGCGCCCATAAACCCGTGATCGTCGTAATTTTTAAAGTTAAGCCCGGAACGCAGAAAAAGCCCGGACCGGGCGGAATAGGGCAGAAACCACTCGCCGGCAAAGGCCAGGTAGGGGGAATGGTCGCAGGGCAGCCGGCCCTCGATAAGCACATTAAAATCAGGGGCGTACTTCCATTTAATACCTCCCGCCAGCTCGAAGGGAAGGGGGGCTTTTTCGCCGCCCAGCTTTACCGGAGGCCCGAAATTTCTTATTGCCAGGGCGAGCTCGGTGCGGGAAGGTGGCGCCTCCCGGAAAACCAGCCCTGCGTCCAGCGCTAGCGAAGAGCCGGAAGCCTCGGCAAGGCGCGACTTTATATATTTCAGGACAAAGCCGAAATCCAGCCCGCCCAGCCGGCGAGCCCAGCCTGCGCCTAAGGCCGCGTCATAAGCGGTTATCCCTGCCCCGGAGCCTCCGCCGGCGCCGTCCAGTTTTTCCAGCCCGGGCGAGGAGTTATTATAAAGCAAACCGGCGGAAAACATTCCGGCAGCAGAGGGCCGGGCAAAAACAGCGCCCGTGCGGGCCGAACCCTCCAGGAGAGCTTCGTAGGAAAGCGCGGCCGAACGGCCGGCGCCGGAAGTTCCGGCGGGATTAAGAAAAAAGGAGTCCGCCCCGCCCAGGGCAAGCCCCGCCCCGGCGAGCGAAGAGAACCTGGCCGAGGGAGGGATTTTAAGGAATTGGGCTCCGGTAAGGCCCCTGGCTTCGTCGCTGAAGGCGTCCTTCGGGAAGAAGCCGCAATAACCGGCAGGGGGCAGGAAAGACGCCGCGCAGATTAAGAACAGAAAGGCGGCGGGCCACGAAATAGAAGTAGCGCCGCTGCCGGCTTTTCCGCTTTGTGCCTTTGCCACTTTATGCCTTATATTTATTTCTTCAGGTCCGAAAGGAGGTATTCTATCCTGGCCTTGATCTTCATCTTGTCCAGGGAATCTATATCCTGCAGGATATCCTCGAGGAATTTGACGGCAAAATCATTATTAACATAGGTTTTAGAGAGAGAGGCCTCAATACCCTTCATCCGCTCGTCAAGATCGGCAATCCCGGCGTAAATGCCGCGCACAAAGTTTTCCGCGCGGGTCGGCTCGGAGTAAGCCTCGGTCCCGGGAGCGGACGCTGTTGCTGTTGCCTCCGGCTCGGGCGCCGGCTTGGGCTGTTCCTGAAACTCAGCCTCCGGCTCAGGCCGGACTTCTGCAAGGCCGGGCTGTTCAGCCGTATGCGCGGCAGGCCCTCCTGCCGAGGCTTCCACAAAAGGGTTTTCCGGTTCAGCCTCGCCTTCTTCAAACCCGGAGGCGTTCTTGAGTTCAAGATACCTGCGGATAGAATAAACCATCGCAAAAAGAGCGGCTGCGAAAACCGCCGCCCAGGCGTAAAACATGGGATCCATCCAGGCTAAGTAAAGGTTGAATTTAGGGTGCATATAAGACTCTCCAATCGCGAGCGGTTAAAATTTAACTTCCTGGCCCTCTCTGACCGCGAAACATTTCAGGCGCGAGCCGGCCTTCCGTATGCGGCGCGAGCACTCGGCCAGTATTCTGTCCAGTTCCGAATCGTAGCGGTCCTGGTTATGATGAAAAAGCCCGAGGGCGCGGACTTCCGCCCCGAGCGCCAGGTCCAGGGCCTGCTCCCAGGTTGAATGGCCCCAGGTCCTGCGATGGGGATATTCGGCGGGGGTATAATCGGCGTCATGAACCAGCAGGTCGGCGCCGCGGGAAAAAGCCGCATACTCGGCAACTTCCTTGCCGCCCGGGTGTACAAAGCCGAGCTCATTATCCGTGAGAAAAACGAAAGTTTTTCCGCCCTCCTCGAATTTGTAGCCCAGCCCGTTATTCGGGTGGCTGAGTTCTATCGGCGTCACGCTGATGCCGCACACTTTACAGCCCCCGGAACAAACAGAAGCGAACTCGAACCGGGCCGAGATCTCCTCGAACTTTACAGGGAAGCCGGGAGGCTGCATGGTTTTGGCTATTATTTCTCTGACGGCATCCGAAGAAAAAGAACAGCCCATTATCTTTATATGGGTCTTCTTACTGTAGATAGGCGCAAAAAAAGGGAAACCCAGCACATGGTCCCAATGCGAGTGCGTGAACAGCATGCTGAAATTATTCTGGGAATTCTTCAGGAGCTTTTTGCCCAGAAGCCTGATGCCGGAGCCGGCGTCGACTATAATAAGGTCTTTCTTTTTGGAGCGGACTTCCAGGCAGGTAGTACTGCCCCCGTACTTCAGGTAATTCTTCCCTGACACGGGTATAGAACCGCGCGCACCCCAGAATTTTATATTCATGACATTATTATATTAGCAAATAGTTCCATATTTTGTAATTAAGCGCTGACCGCATATCTGTATACATTCATAACAAACCGGCGGCCCCGGCCGGGCCGGCCCTTGAGCCGCGGTCTTGAGCGAGAGCGCCGGATATTGTAGACTACTCAACAGTCGGGGGGTCAGACGTGGGTAAATACCAAAACTACATCATTGCAGGCATCTTCCTGGTTTTTGCAGCCACCCTTGCGCCCTGGGCGTATAATTTCCCTCTCAATGACGACTGGGCCTACGCCCTTGCCGCGCGGACGCTTTCAGAAACAGGGCGCCTCACACTTTCCGACTGGGGCTCCGCTACCCAGCTGCCGCATATAATAACAGGGGCCGTCTTCGCAAAAATTTTCGGCTTTAGTTTCTCGGTACTCAGGTCCGCGAACCTGCTTGCGGGGGCCGCCGCGCTCTTCGTTTTTATAAAAATACTAGGTCAGTTCGAGATCGGCCCCTTCGAGAAAACGGCGGCCGCGCTCGCCCTGGCCCTGAATCCTATCTACCTCCTGCTGGCTGATTCATTTATGACGGACATCCATTATTTTTTCTGGATGCTCTCCGCCGTTTACTTCTACGTAAAACGCCTGAAAGACCCCGGCGACACAAAGGCCCTGGGCCTGGCGGGGATCTGCACCGCCGTGGCCTACCTCACAAGGCAGCTTGCGGTAGCCCTGCCACTGGCCTTTACGCTGATATTATTTCTGCAGCGGCGGGGCCGTCCCTCCCAGGCCTCTCCGCAGCCTCAGGCTGAAAAACCCTCCTGGCGCGTACTTGCCGCCGTCTGGGGCCCGCCTGCCGCGGCCATAGCGGGATTCTATCTGTGGTTTGCACAGATACACGGCCCTACCTGGGCCTCGGAAAATTACGTTATCGGCGCCACCCTGGCCCACCTTTCAAAGCCCTTTGCCCTCCTGAGCGACACCTTATACCGGCTCTTCGCCTCAATAATGGAGACCGGCCTTCTGCTGCTTCCCCTCGGGGCGGGCTACATCTTCAGCCTGAAGCAGTTCTCAGCGAAGAATAGCTTTCGCTGCAGGATAAATTCAGCCGGCCCGTGGCTGGCCCTGGCAGCGCTGACCGTCTTCGCGCTTTTATACGGTCCGCTCCCCTACCTTGAAAACAGCATGAGCCGCTCGGGAATCGGAGTTCTGACTTTAGGCGGGGCCGGACTGAAGCCTTCCGGGCTCTTCTCCAGCCAGGTTTTCTGGTGGTTTGTAACCGCGGCCTCTGCAGTCTCTTCAGTTTTCCTGCTTTGCGCTTCGGGACTGGCGCTGCGCGCCGGGAGCCCCGCGCTGCGCTTTATCTTCGCGGCCTCTGTCCTGCAGCTCGGTGTCGGATTGGCGGGGGCGAAGTTCTTTGACCGCTACCTCCTCACCCTGCTGCCGTGGTTCGCCGCAGCCGCGGTTTTCTCGGCCAGGGGAGTTCGCTTCTCCAGGCCGGCGGCAGCCTTGGCGCTGGCTCTCTGCGCCGTTTTCAGCTGGACCGGGATGAAGGATTATTTTGCCTGGAACGCGGCTAAATGGGAATTGTCCGCCAGGCCCCGCGCCGGGCTCTCATCAAGCGAGATCATAAACGGGTTCGACCATGACGCCTGGTTCAACTACGAGAAGAACATGGCCTACCTCAAGAGCATGAAACCTCTTAAAATGATAGGCGAATGGGAGTGGCAGAAAGTCGGCAGCCGCAAGGCTATCATCTCATTTACCCCTGACGCCCGCTTCAGGGTACTGGACAAGACTGAATATTCCACCCCGCTTTCCTCAAACAAAGGCGTGCTGTACCTGTTATCCCTGGATAGGCAGCCCTAGCCCCAGAGACCCGCAAAAACCCGCAATCCGCGGGGCGGGAGCAAAGCCTCCCTGCTCCGGCTTCCCTCAGCCTCAGGCCGCCTGCCGTTTTACTGCCTTTTTGCCCTGAATACAGGCGTTTCTGGTTGCTTGCCTGCCCCTTTTTTAATAAAATATATATATGACGCCCTTAAACGGACCTTTCTGAGACCCGTTAATCCTTTACTAGCCTATGGCTGTGCCGTATCAAGCGCTATGCGCAGCAAACGGCCAATTTAAAACGACCGGGAGCCCTTAGCCGGGGCTGGAAAGGCAGAACCCAAAAGATGAGGCAACAAGATTATGAATAATGAAAAAATAGCGATAGTAGGTCTCGGAATAATAGCCCCTAAAGCCCTTAATAAGGAAGAATTCTGGAAAAATGTGCTGGAAGGCCGCAACTGCATCACCGAGGTTCCTGCCGACCGCTGGGACTGGAGACTCTACTATTCGGAAGACCATAAAGCCCCGGACAAGACCTATTCCAAGATAGGCGGCTTCATAGAAGGCTTCAAGTTCGACTCTATCCGTTACAAGATACCGCCCCAGACCGCTATCCAGATCTCCCGCCTGCAGCAGATGACCATCGAAGCCGTGCGGATGGCCCTGGAAGACTCCGGCTACGATAAAAAACCTTTTGACCCCAAGATGACGGCGGCCGTAATAGGCAACGCCATGGGCGCGATGCGCAAAGAAATGACCGATTTGCGCGTCTACAAGTTCTATAATGAGGATATCCTTAAAAAAACCCCGGCTTTCGCCTCCCTGCCGCAGGAAAAGCGCGAAGCGCTCGTCAAAGAGTACGAAGCGGGCATGGACGCGGGGATCCTGAAAATAACCGAAGACACTATGCCTGGCGAACTGTCCAACGTGACGGCCGGCCGGATAGCCAATGTTTTCAATTTCAACGGACCCAATATGACCATGGACGCGGCCTGCGCCTCCTCCCTGGCCGCGCTGGACTACGCGGTGATGGGCCTGCGGGCAGGCAAATTCGACATGGCGATAACGGGCGGGGCCGATGAAATGATGTCTCCTCCCGCCTTCGTGAAGTTCTGCAAGATAGGCGCGCTGTCTGCGGAAGGCTCCTATTCCTTCGACGAAAGGGCCAACGGCTTCGTGATGGCCGAGGCCGTCTCTATTTATATCCTGAAGCGCCTGTCCGACGCCGTGCGGGACGGCGACAAGATCTACGCCCTGGTGAACTCCGTGGGCGCCTCCTCGGACGGCAAAGGCAAGGGCATCACCGCCCCCAACCCAAAGGGCCAGAAAATAGCCGTAGAGAACGCCTTCGCCCAAGTGGATTATTCCCCGGCCGAAGTGGATTTTGTGGAAGCCCACGGCACCGCCACCAAGGTAGGCGACGCCGCGGAGGTCCAGGTTCTCCAGGAAGTTTTCGGCCCGCACCTGAACAGCGGGAAAAAACTTGGACTCACTTCAGTAAAGTCGCAGATAGGCCACTCCAAAGCCGCGGCCGGCGCCATGGGCATAGCAAAGACCGCGCTGGCGCTCTACAACAAGGTCCTGCCTACTTCCATAAACTGCGTGAACCCCAATCCCGGAATCAACCTGGACCTGTTCCGCGTGATAACCAAAGCCGAGCCCTGGAAGAAGGACGGCATACGCCGCGCCAATGTTTCCTCTTTCGGCTTCGGCGGCGCCAATTTCCACGTGCTCATGGAAGAGTACACCGGGCCGGACCATAAAAGGGACGCCAAGGCCGGCGCGGCCCCGGTCGCCGCGGCAGCGCCTGCTATCGCCGTGGTTGAAAACCCCAGGGCGCCTTTCGCCGCAATACAGGGCGAAGCCGTTACCTTCACGGGAGCCACTCCCTCCGAAGTACTGAACCAGGCCGCGGCCGCCGTAGAGGGCACCGTCTCCAAATGGCCGGAAACCTATCCTATGTCCGACTATGCGCAGCCTGCCCAGATCGCGCCCAAAGGCGCGTGGGGGGTTTCCATAGTGGCGAAATCGCCTAAGGACCTGGCCGACAAAGTAGCCTTCCTGGTCAAGAACGCGAAAGAAGAAACCTGGACCGCGCCGCCGCTCAACTTTAAACTGAAAGGAATTTACACTTTCAAAACAGGGAAGAACAACGCCAAGGTAGGGCTGCTGTTCCCGGGACAGGGCTCGCAGTACGTTGACATGATGCGGGACCTGGCCGCCAAGTACAATACAGTACAGGCCACTTTCGACGAGGCCGACTTCATCCTTGAAAAGATGATAGGCGTGCGCCTTACCGACGTCCTGTGGTCCAAGCCGGGAGAAAGCAAGGAAGAGCTGGCCAGGCGCGAGGACGCGATAAAGCAGACCCAGCTTACCCAGCCCGCTATGCTCACGGCTGACATAGCGATGTACCGCCTTTTCAAAGAATTCGGCATAGAGCCCGACATGGCCATAGGCCACAGCCTGGGCGAATACGCCGCCGCCACGGCCGCCGGCATCTTCACCTTCGAAGACGGGCTGCGCGCCGTCACCAGCCGAGCCAAAGAAATGTCCTCCGTAAAAGTGGACGACCCCGGCAAGATGGCCTCCATAGCCTGGGGCTGCGATAAAGTCGAAGTAGAGCTTAGGAAGATCAAAGGCTACGTGATCTGCGCGAACAAAAACTGCCCGCTGCAGACCGTGATAGCCGGCGAAGCCGCCGCTGTTGAAACCGCCGTGCAGAGGTTCAAAGACCTCGGGGTAGAAGCGGGGGAAATCCCCGTCTCCCACGCTTTCCACTCGGAGATAGTGGCGCCGGCCATGGGCCCTTACCGCAAGTTCCTGCAGAACATCCCGATAAAAGCCGCCGACATGAAGATCCTCTCCAATGTCACCGCGGATTTCTTCCCGGTCGACAAGCAGGGCATCTACGACATGCTCATCAAGCAGATGACCAGCCCGGTTGAATTCATCAAGCAGCTGGAGCGGATGTACTCCGAGGGAGTGCGCACCTTCATAGAATGCGGCCCCAAGCGCGTCCTGAGCGCTTTCGCCACCTCTACGCTCAAGGACAAGGGAGATATCACCATACTCGCCTCAAACCATCCCAAGCGCGGCGGCATAACGGAATTCAACGACCTGCTGGCCAATATGACGGCGCTCGGCATCCCGGTAAAGTGGGAAGGCAAAGCTCCCCAGGCCGGCGGCAAATTCTTTAACCCTTACTACCAGAACTGGGCCCTGCAGCAGGGCAGAGGAAAAACTACAATGAACAAATCAGAACAGTTTCCGGAGCCTGCGGCGCTTCCTTACGACCAGGCTGCTTTCGCAGAGCGCTACGGCTTCAACTTCAACCCTCTGGCTATCTCCGGCATAGCCGGCGGCACGCCGGGCACCTGGGACAAACTGTTCCGCGAGCATAATCTCGACGAGATACTCGCCGGCAAGAACATGATAGAACCGATCCCGATGGAATGGCGCGAGAAGATAATGGAGAAGAACATCATCCGCGTGGTGAAGTCTCCTACCGGCAACCACACCATTGAGAAGATAGATTCAGTGGACCAGTCTATAAAACTATCCGCCCGCTCCGGCCAGCTGGACATCGAAGCCGAGTTCGGCCTGCCGCACACCGTGGCAAAAGCCCTCAACACCACTTTCAAGATGGCGATAGGCGCAGGGGTACTTGCGCTTAAAGACGCCGGCCTGCCGCTGATACACCAGTATAAAAAAACCACCACCGGCAGCTGGCTGCCCGAAAAATGGGCCCTGCCCGAGCCCCTCGCCTCGGAGACCGGCGTCATCTTCGCCTCGGCCTTCCCGGTGACGGAATCAATGATCAAAGAACTGACCCATTACTTCAACCATAAATACTCCGGCCGCACCGCCGAGCAGCTCTGGGAGGTTTATAACCGGATAGTGGACAAACTGCCCTCCGAGGCCGACAAAGCCGCGCTGCGCACATGGCTGCAGGGAAATTTCGCGGACTACCAGCCCGGGGCCGGCAAGGACCCGTACACTTTCAGCACAAACTTCCTGCTGAAAGTCATCCCCATAGCGGACAGCCAGTTCGCCCAGTGGGTCGGGGCCAAAGGCCCTACCGTTCACGTGAGCGCCGCCTGCGCCTCCACCACCCAGGCCGTGCACGTTGCCGAAACCTGGATCCGCGCCGGGAAATGCAAGCGCGTAGTGATCATAGGCGCCGACGATATCACCAGCGAGACCATACAGGAATGGACCCTGCCGGGCTTCCTGGCCTCCGGTACGGCCACTACCTCGGCTAACGTTTCGGAAGCCGCTCTGCCCTTCGACCGCCGCCGGCACGGCCTTATAGTCGGATCCGCCGCGGTAGCGATGGTAATTGAGGACGAAACCCTCGCCCTCGCCCGCGGCATGAAGCCGCTGGCGCGCCTGCTCCTGTCGGAGTGCGCGAACTCGGCCTTCCACGCCACCCGTCTGGATACCGAGCATGTAGCTTCGGTAATGGAAAAATTCATAGCCAAGGTTGAAAGGATCTACAACCTTAAGAAAGAAGACATAGCCCCCTACACTATGTTCATGTCGCATGAGACCTACACCCCGGCCCGCGGAGGCAGCGCCTCGGCAGAAGTAAAAGCCCTTAAGCGCGCTTTCGGAACGTCGGTAGACAAAGTCATAGTAAGCAACGTTAAAGGTTTTACCGGCCACTCCATGGGAGCCGGCCTGGAAGACGTTATCGCGGTGCGCGCGCTTAGCACCGGGATAATCCCGCCTATCGCCAACTACAAAGAAGCTGACCCGGAACTCTCCGGCATAAACCTCTCAAAAGGCGGACATTACAACCTTAAGTACGCAGTGCGCTTCGCTGCCGGCTTCGGCTCTCACATGGCCATGTCAATTACCGAGGGCGTCTGGAAAGAGGGGGAGAGCCGCTATGTAAGCGAGTCCCGCTACCAGAACTGGTTAAAGGAAATTTCCGGAGACCCGACAGCCGAGCTGGAAGTGGTTTTAAATACCCTCAGGATAAAAGACAAGAAGCCGGCTGGGAGCAGGACGGCGCCGCCGACACCCGCCCCCGCCAAAGAGCCCGCAGGAGTTTCCGCCGCGCCCGCGCCGATCGATAATCGAAAATCGAAAATCGAAAATCAAACCGCACTTGCGGCGGCGCCCGCGCCTAAAGCTGGTCCCTCCCCGATCCCCGATTCCCGGCCCTCGACTTCTTTGAACGCGGACTCGGTTCAGGCCGAGATACTGCAGATGATAACGGAGAAGACCGGCTACCCGAAAGACATGCTGGAGCTGGACCTCGACATGGAAGCCGACCTCGGCATAGACACAGTCAAGCAGGCCGAGCTCTTCGCCGCCCTGCGCGAGCATTACTCTATACCCCGCAAAGACAATGTTTCCCTTAAAGACTACCCCACCATAAGGCATTGCATAAAATACGTCGTCGAAGAAAAGGGGGGAACTGTCGAAAATAGAGAATCGAAAATC
>MNUR01000055.1 GCA_001871115.1 Elusimicrobia bacterium CG1_02_56_21
CATCACGGTCAGGTCCCCTTCTCCCTTAAATACCGAGCCTTTTATAAAAGCCTGGGGGCGCAGTTTGGCGGGCAGGCCGGCCAGCCAGCCTTTTTTAGGGTTTGCATTAGCTTCCAGCATTGCCTGGTCCAGTATCTCCAGGCCTTTGCCCGAAGAAAGAAGGCCGGCTGTTTTTTCTGCCGCGAAGCGGGCTTCTTCTTCTGTCCCGGCTGAGGAGGAAAAAGCTCCCATGGCTATCCGTGTGATACCGTAAACCTTGGCAGTCTTAGCCAGGTTCTCGGCGAGCGCGCTGTACTCGCTGCTTACGGCGGGGGCGGCGCAAAGGAGTAAAATCATTGAAGCCGCCAGGGCGTTCATCTTAAGGTGTTTATTTTTCATGGTCTTCATAAATCCTCCCTGCTTACACTAATAGTATAGGGCGGCGGGCTAAGCGAAAGCTCCGGGTAAGTTCATGCTTTGTTCAAATTCTTATGATCGGGTCTCATCGCCTATATAAGGAGAGGAGGGTAAGCCGGGTGAGTTTAAGAGCATGCTCATCAGCGGGTTTATCCCCGCTTAGCCGGCAGCCTTGGTAAACATGGTAATGTGTGCCAGTTATCCGTCCTCTGAATTTGAGAAAGATCTGAATTATACCTGAACATCCCCATAGCTCCCCGCCATACACTATAAGTGTGGAGGAGTAATGAAAAAGACGCTTTTAATTGCGGATGACGATACCGCTTTGCAGGGTATAATCACCAGGCTCTTCGAGGGCGCCGACGATTTTGTTCCCAAGCCTTTCGACGCCCTGGAGCTGGTGTCGCGCGTTGAGGGGGCTGCCAGGCGCGCGCGGCGCATGCTGGGGGCAAATTCCCTTACCCGGCTTCCGGGCAGCGCGGCCATAGAGGAAGAGGCCTCGCGCCGCATGAAAACAGGTCTGCCCATGTCTTTCTTTTACATAGACATAGACAATTTTAAGGCCTATAACGATAAATACGGATATCTAAACGGGGATAAAGCCCTGAAGCTGACGCCCGCCATGATTTCGGGCATACAGGAGGATTTTCCCGGCGAGGATATTTTTCTGGGGCATGTCGGGGGAGATGATTTTATAATGGTAGCCGCCCCTGAAAAAGCCGAGGAGATAGCGGGGCCATAGCCAAAAGATCTGATGTTCTGGCGCCGGGGTTTTACTCGGCGGAAGACTCCGTAAGCGGCTATATCCGCTCCGAGGACCGCTCGGGGGTGCTGAGGAAATTTCCTTTGATGACGCTGAGCATAGCTATAGCCACTAATGAAAAAATAAAATTCACGCATTACGCGATGATAGTTGATATTGCAGCAGAAATAAAAAAATACCTGAAGACGCTTAAAGGCCGCACTTGCAGCGCTTATTTTAAGGATAAAAGAGAGGATTGAATTTATGCCTGCTATACTTGTGATAGAAGACGACGCCGTGGTTCGCGACGCGCTGGAGGTTTTTCTCTCGCGGGCGGGGCACAGGGTCCTGACGGCCGCCGACGGCGCTAACGGGCTGCTGGCTTTCAAAAACAATCCTTCGGACCTGGTTATCCTGGACCTGGACCTGCCGCTGATGTCGGGCGCCGGCGTACTTGAGAATATACGCAAAATATCCAGTGTCCCGGTAATTATCCTCAGCGGCTATTGTCCTTCTGAAGAGACGGAGGCCTATCTCAGCCGGGGAGCGGCCTCTTTTCTTTCAAAAGGGGACGGGCTCTCCAATGTAATGGCGGAGGTTGAGCGGGTACTGGCTGTAAGGCCCGCGGTAAAACCGGCAACCGGCGCCGCCGACGAGCAGAAAGAGAGCCGCAACCGCAAGCCTGGCGCGGATTCGGGGCTTGTGCTTGTTGTTGAAGACGATGAACAGCTGCGGGATGTCCTGGCGCGGCATTTGTCTTCACAGGGTTATACGGTTATTGAGGCCGCGAACGGCATAACGGGCGCGGCCGTAGCTAAAGAGCGGGCTCCCGATATAGTTCTGCTTGATATTGTGATGCCGGGAAAAAGCGGGGTGGAGGTCTTAAAGGAGCTTGCCCCGGTAATGCCGGGCACGGGATTTATTATGGTGACGGGGAATGAGGACGAGACAATTGCCAGGTTCTGCCTGGAGTTAGGGGCTTTTGATTATATTGCCAAGCCTGTCAACCTGCCGGCCCTGGCCCGCAGTATAAAAGCCAGGCTCCTGCTGCAGAGGTTGTGATAGGCGGTTTCCAGGGCCGCGTCCGGGTCCTGGACGGGCAATTTAGACGTTGAATTTAAAGAAGCAGATATCTCCGTCTTTCATTATGTACTCTTTGCCCTCGGAGCGGATCAGGCCTTTTTCCCTGAGCGTCTTCTCGTCTTTGTACTTCATGATGTCGTCGAAGGAATAAACTTCGGCGCGGATAAAGCCTTTCTCAAAATCGGTATGTATACGGCCTGCGGCCTGCGGGGCTTTCAGGCCGCGGTTCAGGCTCCAGGCGCGGACCTCGTCCTCCGAGCCGGCGGTGAAGAAAGAAATCTGGTCCAGCAGCTTGTAGCCGGCCAGCGCCATCTTCTCGAGGCCGGTATAATCCTCGCCCAGGTCGCTCATGAAGACGGCCCTTTCCTCGTCGGGCAGCTCGCTGATCTCGGACTCTATCTTGGCGGAGATCTCCACCAGGATCGCGCCCCGGGCGCTTATGTATTCGCGCAGCTTGGCGAGCACTTCAATGTCCGGCTGCTCGGAGGTATTGGCCACGAAGAAGACGGGCTTCACGGTCAGTAAATTAAAATCGCGAACTTCATCAATGGGATAGCCGGCTTCGCGGGCGGGCTTGCCTTCGGCCAGCAGGCCTTTGAGCTTCTCCAGCCTGACCTTTTTTTCCTCGGCGTCCTTGGTCCTGGCTTTAATGTCGCGCTGGTTCTTTTCCAGGGCTTTGTCCACGGTCTCTATGTCGGCCAGCATCAGCTCGGTCTCTATTACTTCGATATCGCGGATAGGCTCCACTTCGCCCAGCACGTGCACCACGTCGGGGTTCTTGAACACGCGCACCACCTGCACTATAGCGTCCACCTCGCGGATATTGGCCAGGAATTTGTTGCCCAGGCCCTCGCCTTTGGAGGCACCTTTTACCAGGCCGGCGATGTCTACGAATTTTATAAAGGAAGGAACCTTCTTCGGCGGTTTGAACAGGTCGAACAGTGCGTCCAGGCGCTTGTCCGGCACGGACGCCACGCCGATATTCGGGTCTATGGTGGTGAAAGGATAGTTGGAGGAGGCGGCGCCGGCTTTGGTGAGCGCGTTGAACAGCGTTGATTTGCCTACATTGGGCAGGCCTACGATTCCTATTTCCATGGTTTATTCCTTAATAATGAAAAAGCCGATACGGTATCGGAATGCAATATCGGCTTTTCTTCTTAAATTTTACCCGGTCTGTCCGGGATAAAGTTCGAACCTGCCTCGCGCAATATCCTGAGGTAACTTTATATCTGCCGCCAGCGAGCCGTTAAAGCTGCGGTACCGCTGTGCTCCTCCCCGGTCCGCCTTCGGCGTCCTTACTCCGCGGAAATTATTTCCCGCGCCCGCTGCAAAGAACAAAGCGAACCTAATCAATTCTATAAAGTATCTGCCCGCGCTAGCCAGCGGTGCGCGGCGCTCCGCCCGCGGCGAGGGTTTGTTATTGTTGTCTTTTCTGTTATTTATGTGTGGCCACCGGGGGGAGGGGAAACAGCAAAGAAAACAAGGTAAGGCCAGGCAGTCGGCTATCAGGCCCGCTGTTTCCCGGTCGGGGCGGCTTTTGCAGCTCCGGACGACTCCGGCGGGTGTGGATGTATGAATTCCGGCTTGTTAAAGTCGCGGTAGGTCTTTTGAAATGGGCTTTTTCGTCCTTTGTAATATCCTGCCGGCCCCCGGGTGAGGGCCGGCGGATATTTTACGGCAATTACAGCATCTTGCAGCTTTTCCCGTAGTAGATATCCTCGCCCTCTCCGCATTTCACCGGCTTTATCCGGAAGTAAGTGGAGGCCAGGAACCAGCCGAGAAGCGTCGCCCCGAGTATGATTATGGTGTCGGGGACTATCCTGAAGTTGTTCAGCTTCAGGATGATCGGCATATTGTAGAACTCGGGGCTTCTTGCGAACCAGATCCCGTGCTTATAGACCATGAAGGTCTGGATCAGGCCCTCGGGCAGGAGTACCGAGACCACCATAAGGAACAGTCCGCCGTTCAGCAGCCAGAAGATCGCTTTCAGCAGGCCGTTGTTCCAGTACTCGTTCTTGACCAGCGAGCGCCAGGAGAACAGAAGCAGCGAGATGGAGAGCATCCCGTAAACCCCGAAGAGAGCGGCGTGCCCGTGGTTCGCCGTCAGGTAGGTCCCGTGCTCATAATAATTGATTATGGGCAGGTTTATCGAGAAGCCGAACATCCCGGCGCCGAGGAAGTTCCAGAAGCTAGACGCCGTCAGGAAGAACAGCGGCCAGCGGTAGGGGAACTCTTTGCCGGCGTCCTGGATGGACTGGTATTCCTTCCAGGCCCGGACTACCAGCAGGATCATGGGTATCGGCTCGAGCGAAGCGAAGACGGCGCCCAGGGCCAGCCAATAGGACGGTCCGCCGTACCAGAAGTAATGGTGCGCGGTTCCGATGATCCCGCTGGCGAATACGAGGATAGCGCTGAAATACGCCACCCGCATGGCCGACTCTTTCTTCACCAGCCCCATCATCACGAGGAACAGGGAGATGATCGCCACGCCGAAGAACTCGAAGATGCCTTCGACCCAAAGGTGGACCACGAACCAGCGCCAGTAGTCGGCTATGGTAAGGTGGGAACCTTTCCCGTAGAAGAAACCGAAGCCGAAGAAGCCTACCACCATGATGGCGCTCATAAGGTAGAACATCACTACGCCGCTCTTGTCCGCGTCCGCCCCGAAGAGCTTGTCCTTCATGGCGCGGTAGACGATGACGAGCCAGGCTATGAGGCCCACGAAGAGCAGCCACTGCCAGAACCTGCCTGATTCAAGGAATTCCCAGCCCTGGTGGCCGAACCAGAACCAGGTAGCGTCCGTGAAGTAACCTTTCGCGCCGAGCGCCGTACCGGCGAGGCTGCCCACGGCTACCAGCACTACGGCGCCGAACAGGATGTTCACCAGGAGGCCCTGGTTTTTAGGCTCTTTGCCGCTGATCACCGGGGCCAGGTAGATGGAGGCGCCTATCCAGGTGGTGGCGATCCAGAAGATAGCGAGCTGCAGGTGCCAGCTTTTGGCCCAGGTGTAGGGAACCAGCGTCGCTATGAAGTCCGGGAAGAAAGTTTCCGGGCTCACGGTGTAATGCGCAAGCAGGCCGCCCATGCAGGTCTGCAGGATGAATAAGGCCGTCACGACCACGAAGAACTTGGCCGCCCTGACCTGGCTTAAGGTGAGAGGCAGCTCCATCATCAGGTCGCCGGTCTGCACGGCTTTCTCCTCTCCGTAAAGGATGCGGTACCGGTGCACGGCGTAAATGACGATCCCAAGGACTATAAAGAAAGCGATGATCCCGGCCACGCTCCAGAGCAGCGCGTCGGTCATCATGGTATTGCCGACGGTAGCGTCGGGCGGCCAGTTATTGGTATAGGTGGAGTCGGCGCCTGGCCTTAAAGTTCCCGCGGCCCAGGCGGTCCAGAAAAAGAAGTCGCCCACCGTCTGGGCTTCGCTTACTTCTTTCATGGCCTTGGCCTGCAGGCCGTAGGTCTTGTTCCCGTTGTTCATCTCGTCGCGCCAGTAAGCCTTTACTTTCGCGAAAGCGTAAGCCTGCCCCTCGCCGAGGGTAAGGGTATCGGTGGCACGGTCGTAATTGTTGGTCTTTATCTCCCGTATCACTCTTGAATCTATGGCGGCGGCGGCGTCCGGGTCGAGCGCGGCGTAGGCCTTGCCCGTCTTCTCGGAGTAATAGTCGCGCATGAAGCGCCCGGTCAGGTTCAGCGTGGTGGCCGAGAAATCAAGACCGCGCAGGGTCCCGTGCCCCCAGACGCTGCCCAGGTCCATCAGGCCGTAGCGCTGGTAGGCGTTCTGGCCTTTTATTATTTCAGTTTTCCCCGAAACTTCCTGCCCGTTGGACACAATCTTCGCCGGGTAGGGGGGGACCCTGTCTATAGCCAGCCAGCCCCCTCCGAGGAGAACCGCCATGGATATAAAGAAACTAGCTATCGCCGCTTTTTTAAGACCTTGCATTAATACCTCCAACAAAGTTTATAATTATGATGTTACGATATGGTCCGGGCTCTGTTAATCCGTAACATTACCTCCGTAATATTACCCACCCGGCGCCGCTTTCTCACCGCCCTGTTACGCCCATTCCTCGCTCTTCAGTTCGCCGCCTATCCCCACCACGATGCTCTTTATCGGGACTTTCCTCTGGGCGTTGCGCGCCGCCTGCTGGACCATAGCGAGCAGGCCGCCGCAGCAGGGAACTTCCATGGTCAGCACGGTAAGCGTATTAACCTTTGCGTCCTCTATCAGGGCCTGTATTTTTTCCACATACACTTCCTGGCCGTCGTCCAGCTTGGGGCAGGCTATCACGGCCGCCCGGCCTTTAAGGAATTCGGCGTGAAAATTCCCGTAGGCGAAAGCGGTGCAGTCGGCCGCCACCACCAGGTCCGCCTTCTGGAAATACGGGGCCATGGGCGAGATCAGGTGCAGCTGCAGCGGCCACTGCCGCAGCATCGAAGGGGCTTTCCCGGCGGGACCGGAATCCGCGGGCGCTTCTTCCCGCAGGTCCATCATCTTCGACCCCGGGCAGCCGCAGGGTTCATGTCCGCCGTGCGCGTGTTTCTTTTCCATAATTATTCTCCTCACTGGTTAATTGAACTTAAATCTATTCCGCCGCCCGGGAAAGCGCCTCTTCAATTTCTTCACGCAGCCGGCCGAGCCCGAGCCTGTCGGCAAGGTCGCCGAAACGCTCCCCCGGGCGGCCTTCCCGTATATAGGCTTTTATTACGGCCCTGAGCGCCCGCAGGACTCCCTCTTCGTCCGTAATTTCTATCATCCGGGCGCCCAGTCTGGGATGGCGGCCCAGCCTGCCGCCGATAAAAACCGAAAACCCTTTCTTCTCTATGCGTAGCGCGCCGGCCGGACAGGCTTTGACGCAGGCGCCGCAGCGCGCGCACAGGCCGAAATTTATAGAAGGCCCCTTTCCGTTCAGGGTTATGCCGTTCTCCCTGCAGGCCTTCACGCATAAGCCGCAGTTAGTGCAGGCGCCCCCTCCTTTCCCGGGCAGGCTCTGCTGAATAACGCCGAAGTCCTTTATCTGCGGCTGGGAACAGGCATTGGGGCATTCCGCCGCTGCCGCCCTGAAAGCGTGCCTGGCCAAGGCCGGCACCGGGAGCATTTTGCTTGTCCAGGCGGCGAGGCCTTCCTCTTCCAGAAGGATTTCTATCCGCCGTCTCAGGCCGGAAACACCGCCCAGGGAATTGGGGCAGGTCCCGCTTTCATTGCAGCCGGAGACTACCGGCCCGATCTTTCCCCGGTTCTCCACGTTCAGGCCTTTAACCTTTTCTCCGCCGCGCCCGGCAGTTTTTCCAGGCCGGTCACTATAGCTTCGCACTCCGCGATAAGGGCGGGGTCGAATTTCTCATCCGCCTCGTTAAATTTACTGAACAGCTCCCCTACCTGTTTCGTCGAGAGGTTCCTGTCCATCCAGGGGTAGAGGATCTCGTCCTCTTTTTTTATATGTTCTGTGAGCAGCTCGCGGTAAGCCAGAAAATGCTCCGCGGCCGCAGCCCCGTCCTTTGCCGCAAGCGCCTCGTCGGCGCCTTTTACATGCCCGCGCCCGGTAACATGGTCCTGCAGCATTACCTTGATAACGTCCAGGCCGCCGTCGAAGTACTTGAAGAGGATGTCCTCCTCTTTCGCGTGGTGGTATTTGTCGGCGTAAGTGCGGATGAACTTCAGCCCGCCGCGCGCCAGCCTCTCTCCTTCTTTAGATCGCAGATCCACGCCGGCTACCAACCGCGGGATCAGCGCCAGGAGCCGCTTTATCAGGACATGCTCGTCCACCAGCCTCTTCAGGGGAGGGGAATACTTAAGTCCGCCCGCAGGCGCGGCGGCTTTCCGGGAGCTCTTAGGGACCTTGAGCCCGCCCTCAGGGGAGATAGCGAGGGCTATTCTTCCCATCAGCTTCTCTTCTTCCTCTCCTGGCAGGTTATGTATCTCCACTATGTCCCTGAGCCGGCAGGTGCCCGCCGCGCAGGCGGTACAGCCGATCTTGTACTCGTTAAGGACATCGGCCACGCCGGGATAGGCGGCGATGATGTCTTTTATGTTCTGGTCTAGGTACTTTTCCACCGCGGACCTCCCGGGTTAAACTGCCTCTACGGTCTTTATCTCCGGCGCGCTTTTCTTAATAGCGGCTTCAACCCCGTTCTTCAGGGTAAGGCCCGCCGACGGGCAGCACGCGCAGCCGCCTGTAAGGCGCACTTTTACGGTTTTAGCCGCGTCGTCCACCTCTATAAGCTCCACGCCGCCCCCATCCGCTTCCAGGTAGGGCCTGACCTCGGCCAGCGCGGTTTCCACCTTCTTCTTCAGTTCGGTTCCCGCAATGTTCTTTGCGTCGTTCATATTAGTTCCTCCTTAAATTAACGGCCGGCGTCACGAAGGCCGGCAGCGCGGGCCGAGCCGGATGTTCCTGATGCCCCGGGAAAGCAGCGTCAGCAGGATGCGGACCGCTTTCTGTTCGTACCAGCCCGGCACCAGCGGGAGGGGCAGTTCTTTGACCCCAATGCCGAAGGCCTTGGGCAGTGCCGGGGCCGCCTGTATGGCCGGATAAGCGTCGTTGCACCGGCCTATATCCATCGGCCTGGGCAGCCCGTGCCCCTCGCGGCCTGCTCGCACAGGTAACAGTAAATGTTTTCGCTCATTTAGTATTCTCCTGTGG
Source organism: Elusimicrobia bacterium CG1_02_56_21 (assembly GCA_001871115.1). Classification (GTDB taxonomy): domain Bacteria; phylum Elusimicrobiota; class Elusimicrobia; order Elusimicrobiales; family UBA9959; genus UBA9959. The sequence continues at coordinate 8,869 of MNUR01000055.1, forward strand.
TTAATTTTTACCGAAATTGGAAATTCTACGGTTCAGCACTTTCTCAAAGCGCTTGTTGGTCTCGCCCAGGAAATCCCCGAAGACGCAGCTTCTTTCGCCGCAGACCTTGTGTTTGAGCAGGCAGGGGCGGGTGGCGGGGGCTCCGTCTATGGCGGAAATATAATCGCGCACCCGGGCCGTCCGGCCGGAGGGAGAAAGCGCGAAGCCGCCCTTGGGGCCGCGGGCCGGCAGCAGCAGCCCGGCCTTAGTCAGCTGCTGCAGCACCTTCGAAAGATGGTTGTAGGATACCCGGAGAGCGCGCGCTATCTTCCCGGCGGTGGAGAGCGGCTTTTCCTGGCGGACAAGGTAGTCCGCGACGTGCAGGGCCATGGCCGCCCCGTCCGAGATCCTGATTATGCTTTGCATAGCGCGCTTTCCTTAATGATAATCTGGTATTAGTATACCAGTATAATCCCGTAATGTCAACAGGGCGCGCGCTCGGGCTTTGGCGGCCGGAAGGTAGAGGGGGAAGGCCGCGCCGCCGCCGGGTATATTGGACGCGAAGATCTGGCCGCGCGCTGCTGCGCGGTGCCGGAAACCGTGGAAAGGCCAAGGCCAGCGCTCTTGCTTTTGGGCTTGGTGGTGAAAAAGGGCTGTGAAAGGGGCGTTTCCCTGGAATAGGTAAAAAATTAGAGGCGGCCCTCCGACCTTGACGCGATCAAGGCCTAATGCAGTAAGTAAACACCGGGCGGCGCCGCCAATGATCAGCGCAAAAAGTTCTGCTCCGGAGGCAAATATGCCGGTACAGTCAGGAATATCGCGGGCTGTTGCGCGAAACAGGTTCGAACTTCATCCTGAAAGACCCGTATAAAATTTGAGAAGAAAAGCCGATATAGCGCTGGCCATATCGGCTTTTCTTCTCAAATTTTATACGGCCTGTACGGGATTCGAACCCGTGGTCTCCGCCTTGAGAGGGCGGCGTCCTAGGCCACTAGACGAACAGGCCGTAAGGTTATATTTTATCAAATAGCAGGCCTGACAGGCAAAATATATGCGTTTATTGTGCGGCGGGGCACTGCGAGGCAAGAAAAATTTTAGCCGACTATCGGATTTGAACCGATGACCTGCTGTTTACAAAACAGCTGCTCTACCGCTGAGCTAAGTCGGCGCCTTCATAGGTGATTCTATCAAATTTTGTGGTGCGGAAAGTCGGGGTAGTGCAATCAGTGGTGCAATTACAGAGGGTGTGGTGCAATGCTCTATTGGTAAAGCGTTGGATAGCAGGGTCATTTGGATACTGGCGTGTCCGAGTATTTGCTGTACAAATTGTGACAATTGAGTGGCTATTTTGGCTAAGGCCTGCTGAGGGGTGAGGGTGGGATTCTTAGTTGTTCCCAATCAGAACTGAGGGCTGCTGAAGTCTGCTGATTACGCTTCAGGGGCCTTGCCAAGGTTGAGATGTGGGTTCGATTCCCATCGCCCGCTCTAAATTTTGTGGGTACATCCTTACAGGATGGTCTTTTTATAAGATTCGGGCGATGGGAATTCCCTTATAAAGAACGGTCGCTGCCGCTCCCTGTCGCCCGCTCCATATTTGTATAGGCCATCCTTTTCAGGATGGCCTTTTCCATATATGCGGGCAATGGGAATCCTTCCTTATAGGGAAGCTCGCTGCCGCTCGCAAGTCGCCCGCTCGGGGATGGGGCGTAAATTGGGGGATATTCCTTATGTATACAGTGCTAATGCCGCAAGGTGCGGGTGTCTATATGGGTGTCCAGTGAGAATCGTAATCCTGGATATTCGGGCTGGGTTAAATGGCAGACTCCCTGGGTATCTCGTCGTGAGCGATTTTGAGAAAATACTAATTAAGCTGCGTGGCGAGGATTTCTCAACCGTGTTTGCAGCAGGATGCGGTTGGCGTGCCGCGCCCTGCGCATATTGAAGGCCTCCGACGATATTTAATAACATACTTAGTACAAGATTGCCGACAGGGTTAAAGATCAAGGGGAACTGCATTATAAAGACCACCGGGTTATTACTTTTAGCGCTCGCTATTACTGCGCCCTGTTTTGCCGGGCCGGATAAAAGCCTTGTAGCGGCACGTGAAGTAGTTCAGTCCCCGGAAATATCACCGCAAGACGCATTACTAAACTATTACGCCGCAACAAAAAAGACCAATACCCCCGCTGTATTGGCCGAATATGCCTATGCGCTGGCCTATGCCGGAGCGCCGGAAGCCGCGCTATACAATATAGACCGCGCGCTGGTAGCCGAACCGTTAAATCCCGAGATCCGCTTTTACCTTGCCGAGATGCTTAATTCCTTCGGCCTTGAGGCGGCCTCGTACGAGGTATCCGCTCCGGTACCGGCGTGGCTGAAGACGCCGCTTAAACTGCCGGCGCTCGGCATCGAGATGCCGGAGGGGTATTTTGAGAAAGTCTCTTCAGCCATTAATCTCCTGATGGCGCAGAAGCGCTACGCCAGAAGCGTTGTTATGTTTGACCGGTACTGCAAAACGCAGTCCGGCAACGCGCGCTGTTATGCCGGCTACGCCATAGCATTGGAAAAACTTGGGGCGTATAAAGCCGCCGCGGCCCAGGCAAAAAAGAACCTTGAATTAACCAAATCGCCCGGGCGCAAACTGGCGGCAGAAGCCTATATAGCCTCCCTTGAGAAGCGTCCGCCCCTTAAGTATTCCGCCGCCGGCGAGAAACCGCTTAAGGGGCGTTACCTGGCTTTTTTGGGAGGGAGTCTCAACCGAGCTGACGCTCAGACCACTTATTCTTTCAGCAGCCGCGCGGGCAAGTTTATAAGTGAGCGCCTGGATATAGCCGTTAATGCGGCCATCAGCGGCGGTAACCCGGTCAGCGACTACAACGGGCTGACGCTGGGGGTAACGGGGCGGTATAATGAGCCGCTTGGCTTTACGCCGCTGAACGGCACCCTGGCCGCCAGGATAGAGCGCGTTCCCGCGCCGGACAAAAAACTTACTTTCCTTATCTCTCCGGGCCTGAGCTATTTCTTCCCGGATAGTTCAATAGACCTGTTCTGGGACGTGGCCCTGGCCGGCGCTTACAAGGGCAGCGTTACTATGTCGCTTGGCTATACAGTTTACTTCGGGGGGGGCAAATGAGGCTGCTGCTTGCCGCCCTGCTGCTGCTGGCGCCCGGCCTGTGCCGCGCTGTTACGCTGCCGTCCGAATTTGAAGGTTCCCGCGTTAATACTTCCGGCCTTGTGTATTTAAAAGCCTCAAGCAGTTACAAGAACCTGTCCGCTGCCGCAAAAGCCGATAGCGTGTCTAAAGCCGCCGCTTCACTAGGCCGCGCCTCAGGGCAGTTAACAGTGGAACTGGACGGCGCAGGCGAACTTTGGAACGTAAATAACGGCAAAGCGCTGGAACTTGAGAGCTGGTCGGACAAGACCCTGCCGCTGGGTCCCGGTTCTGACCGCATGGGCCGCTGGTTCGCCTCGTTCGGTATGCAGAGCATGGGCGGCGGCAACCATCCCTCCTCTACGGTCAATATGCGGCTGGGTTCCACGCTGTATAAGAACCGTTACGATTTGGCGCTTAGTTACGATTACAGCAAGCCGCGTGATTCCCTGCTTTCGCGCGCGTCGCTCGGAGTGGTGGGGCGTGCGCTTATGCCGTTAAGCCGCCATGGCGGCTGGAATATAGGCGTGCAGCTTTCCTCTTATAATAATTACGGCGTAAAAACCTCGGACTCCGGCCTGGTGACCGGGCTTAACGTGTATCTGCCGCGCGGCAGTT